>NZ_JBSGYQ010000075.1:0-22701 GCF_053610585.1 Streptomyces sp. NPDC054887
GGCCGGGCGCGGGGCCCTGTCGCGGTGACCCGACCGGGGCGCGGGCCCCGGTCGTGGTGCTCAGTGGTTGCGGGGGAAGCCCAGGTCGACGCCTGCCGGGGCGTCCGCCGGGTCGGGCCAGCGGGTCGTGGTGACCTTGCCGCGGGTGTAGAAGTGGATGCCGTCGTTGCCGTAGATGTGGTGGTCGCCGAAGAGCGAGTCCTTCCAGCCACCGAAGGAGTGGTAGCCGACCGGCACCGGGATCGGCACGTTGACGCCGACCATGCCGGCCTCGATCTCCAGCTGGAAGCGGCGGGCGGCGCCGCCGTCGCGGGTGAAGATCGCGGTGCCGTTGCCGAACGGCGACGCGTTCATGAGGGCGACGCCCTCCTCGTACGTGTCGACGCGCAGCACGCACAGCACCGGGCCGAAGATCTCGTCGCGGTAGGCGTCGGAGTCCGTGGAGACCTCGTCCAGCAGCGAAAGGCCGATCCAGTGGCCGTTCTCGAAGCCCTCGACCGTGTGGCCCGTGCCGTCCAGCACGACCTTCGCGCCCTGCGCTGCCGCGCCCGTGACGTACGAGGCGACCTTGTCGCGGTGGGCGGCGGTGATCAGCGGGCCCATCTCGGACGCCGGGTCGTTGCCGGGGCCGATCTTGATCTTCTCGGCCCGCTCGCGGATCTTGTCGACCAGCTCGTCGCCGACCGCGCCGACCGCGACCACCGCGGAGATCGCCATGCAGCGCTCGCCCGCCGAGCCGTACGCCGCCGAGACCGCCGCGTCGGCGGCCGCGTCGAGGTCGGCGTCCGGCAGGACCAGCATGTGGTTCTTCGCGCCGCCGAGCGCCTGGACGCGCTTGCCGTTGGCGGAGGCGGTCTGGTGGATGTAGCGGGCGATCGGGGTGGAGCCGACGAAGGAGATCGCCGCGACGTCCGGGTGGTTCAGCAGGCCGTCGACCGCGACCTTGTCGCCGTGCAGGACGTTCAGCACGCCGTCGGGCAGCCCGGCCTCGGAGGCCAGCTCGGCGAGCCGGACCGAGGGGGACGGGTCCTTCTCGCTCGGCTTCAGCACGAACGTGTTGCCGCAGGCGATGGCCAGCGGGAACATCCACATCGGCACCATGGCCGGGAAGTTGAACGGCGTGATGCCCGCGACGACGCCGACCGGCTGGCGGATCGAGGACACGTCCACCCGGTTGGACACCTGCGTGGACAGCTCGCCCTTGAGCTGCGTCGTGATGCCGCACGCCAGCTCGACGATCTCCAGACCGCGCGCGACCTCGCCCAGCGCGTCCGAGTGCACCTTGCCGTGCTCGGCGGTGATCAGCGCGGCGATCTCGTCGCGGTGGGCGTCGAGCAGCGCGCGGTAGCGGAACAGGACCGCGGTGCGCGCGGCCAGGGAGGACGTGCCCCACGTCGCGTACGCGGCCTTCGCCGACGCGACGGCGGCGTCGACCTCCTCGGCGGAGGCGAGCGCGACCTGCGTGGTCACTTCACCGGTGGCCGGGTCGGTGACCGGGCCCCAGTTCCCCGACGCGCCCTCGACGGTCTTGCCGCCGATGAAGTGGTTGACGGTCTTCATCCCAGTTACTCCTTGTAGTGCAGCGGGGGCGGTCAGAGATGGCGGCGTCGCGCAGCGGCTTGACGGTCGTACTCCTCCCGGGCCTTGACCGTCGACGGGCGGGTCGCGGTCTCGGCCACGGGAACATCCCACCACGCCTGGGCGGCCGGCGCGCCCGACACTGTGTCGGGCGTTCGCGTCTCGACGTAGACACATGTGGGGCGGTCGGACCGGCGCGCCTGGGTAAGAGCTTCCCGCAGGTCACGCACGGTGTGGGCGCGGATGACCCGCATGCCGAGGGAACCGGCGTTGGCGGCCAGGTCGACCGGCAGCGGCGCGCCGGTGTACGTGCCGTCGGGCGACCGGAAGCGGTACGCCGTGCCGAAGCGCTCGGCGCCCACGGACTCGGAGAGGCCGCCGATCGAGGCGTATCCGTGGTTCTGGAGGACGACCACCTTGATGGGGAGGCGCTCCTGCACTGCGGTGACGATCTCGGTGGGATTCATCAGGTACGTACCGTCGCCGACGAGCGCCCACACCGGCCGGCCGGGGGCGGCGAGCTGCACGCCGATGGCGGCGGGGATCTCGTAGCCCATGCAGGAGTATCCGTACTCGACGTGGTACTGGTCGCGCGAGCGGCAGCGCCACAGCTTGTGGAGGTCGCCGGGCAGGGAGCCGGCCGCGTTGACGAGGATGTCGTCGGGGCCGGCGAGGCTGTCGAGCACGCCGAGGACCTGGACCTGGGTGGGCCGCGCGTCCCCGTCGGGCGCGGCGTACGCGGCGGTGACGCGGTGCTCCCAGCGCGCCTTGGCCTCGCGGTACTCGCCGACGTAGGCGTCGGGGACGCGGTGGCCGGCCACGGCGCCGGTGAGGGCACGCAGGGCGGCGCGGGCGTCGCCGACCACCTGGCGGGCGCCCATCTTGTGGGCGTCGAATCCGGTGATGTTGAGGTTGACGAAGCGGACGTCCGGGTTCTGGAAGAGGGTCGCGGAGGCGGTGGTGAAGTCGGAGTAGCGGGTGCCGACGCCGATCACCAGGTCCGCCGTCCGGGCGAGTCCGTCGGCGGTGGCGGTGCCCGTGTGGCCGACGCCGCCGACGTCCGCCGGGTGGTCGTAAGGGAGGGAGCCCTTGCCCGCCTGAGTGGAGGCGACCGGGGTGCCGGTGGCCCGGGCGAACTCCTCCAGGGCCTCCTCGGCGCCGCTGTGGTGGACGCCGCCGCCGGCGATCAGCAGGGGGCGGCGGGCGGCCCGGAACGCGGCGGCGGCTTCGGCGAGTTCGTCTCGGTCCGGCTCGGGCGCCCGGATCGGCCAGACGCGCTCGGCGAAGAACTCCCGCGGCCAGTCGTACGCCTCGGCCTGCACGTCCTGCGGCAGCGCGAGCGTCACCGCGCCGGTCTGCGCGGGATCGGTGAGGACCCGTACGGCGGCGAGCGCGGCCGGGATCAGGGCCTCGGGGCGGTTGACGCGGTCGAACCAGCGGGACACCGGGCGCAGGCAGTCGTTGACGGACACGTCACCGGCGTACGGCGTCTCCAGCTGCTGGAGCACGGGGTCGGCGGGCCGGGTGGCGAAGGTGTCGCCGGGCAGCAGGAGGACCGGAAGGTGGTTGACGGTCGCGAGGGCGGCGCCCGTGACGAGGTTGGTGGCCCCGGGGCCGATGGACGTCGTGACGGCGTGCGTGGAGAGGCGGTCGCTCTGGCGGGCGAAGCCGACGGCGGCGTGCACCATGGCCTGCTCGTTGCGGCCCTGGAAGTACGGCATGTCGTCCGAGCCGGGTTCCAGGAGCGCCTGGCCGATGCCCGCCACGTTGCCGTGGCCGAAGATCCCCCAGGTGCCGGCGATCAGGCGGTGGCGGACGCCGTCGCGCTCGGTGTACTGGCGGGCGAGGAAGGCGACCAGGGCCTGGGCGGTGGTCAGTCGGCGGGTGGTCACTGTTCCGGCTCCTCGGGTCCGTACAACGGCAGGCGGGGGTCCACGGGCTGGGACGGCCAGGTGTCGCGGATCCAGCCGTGTTCGGGGTGGTCGCGGATCAGCCACTGGCGCACCTCGCCCGGGCCCGCCATGACGTTCAGGTAGTAGAGGGTGCGGCCGGGCGCGGCGATGGACGGGCCGTGCCAGCCGTCGGGGATGAGGACGGCGTCACCGGTGTGGACCTCGGCGAGGACGTCGGTGCCGCCGGGGCGGGACGGCGACACGCGGTGGTAGCCGAGGCCGTCCCCCTCGACCTCGAAGTAGTAGATCTCCTCCAGCTCGCACTCGACGCCCGGGTGGTGCTCGTCGTGCTTGTGGGGCGGGTACGAGGACCAGTTGCCGCCGGGGGTGAGGACCTCGACCGCGATGAGCCGGTCGCACGGGAACCCGCCGTCCGCCGCTTCCCCCGCGGCGGGGGCCGCGGCGAAGTTGTTGACCTGGCGCGAGCAGGCCCCGGCGCCGCGCAGCTCCACGGGGACCTCCGGCGCGGGGCCGTAGCGGGCGGGGAGTCGTCGCTCGCACCTCGCTCCTGCCAAAGCGAAGCGGCCTCCCGCGCCGGAGGAGATCTGGGCGTGGGCGTCGCGGGGCACGTAGACGAAGTCGGTCACGGACGCGAACACGCTGTCCCGGCCCCGCAGTTCGAAGCTCTCGCCCTCCACCCGCACCGTACAGCCGCCGTTCAGCGGCAGCACGATCCACTCGCTGTCCCCGGCGGCGAGCAGGTGGGAGCCGCCGGGCGGCAGTTCCAGCACGCGCAGGCTCGAACGGCTCCAGCCGGCCCGCTTCGGGTCGATGTCCAGGACGTACGGCCCCCGCGCGGCGGCTCCCGCCCGCAGGACGTGCGTGTCGTTGTCCGTCATGCCTTCTCCCTACCCCCCGGCCCCGCGCCGCAGAAGCCCCACGGCCGTGTCGACCGCGCCCGCCACGTCCCCGTCGGCCGGATAGAGCAGCGACCGGCCGACGACCAGGCCCTGGACGGTCGGCAGCCGCAGCGCCGTGCGCCACTTCTCGTACGCCGCGTCCTGGTCGGCGCCGACCTCGCCGCCCAGCAGCACCGCGGGGAGGGTCGAGGTCTCCATGACCCGCGCCATGTCGTCGGGGTCGTCCGTCACGGGGACCTTCAGCCAGGTGTACGCCGAGGTGCCCGCGAGACCGGAGGCGATGGCGATGGAGCGGGTGACGGCCCCGGCGCTCAGGTCGTTGCGGACCTCGCCGGCCACGCGGCGGGAGATGAACGGCTCGACGAAGACCGGCAGCCGCCGCTCGGCCATCGCGTCGATGGTGCGGGCGCTCGCGTGGAGGGTGTCGAGCGATCCGGCGTCGTCGTAGTCGATGCGCAGGAGCAGCTTGCCCGCGTCGAAGCCGCGGCGCTCCAGGTCCTGGGCGCGGGGGCCGGTGAAGCGGTCGTCGAGTTCGAAGGCGGCGCCGGCCAGGCCGCCGCGGTTCATGGAGCCGATGACGACCTTGCCGTCGAGGGCGCCGAGCAGGAGCAGGTCGTCGAGGATGTCGGCGGCGGCCAGGACGCCGTCGACGCCGGGGCGGGACAGCGCCAGGCACAGCCGTTCCAGCAGGTCCGGGCGGCCGGCCATGGCGAGTTCGCGGTCGCCGACGCGGAGCGCGCCGCGGGCCGGGTGGTCGGCCGCGACGATCATCAGCCGCCCGCCCGCGCCGAGCAGCGGCCGGCGGGGGCGGCGGGCGGCGGCCTCGTCGATCGCCTCCGGGTGGTGGGTCCGTACCCGTACCAGGTCACAGATCCGCAGGCCGCTGGTCACGGCGTGGGCTCCGCCGGTACGGGGCCGCCCGCCAGGACCTGTTCGACCTCCGCCGGGTACGGCATGGCGGACGAGCAGGCGAGCCGGGAGGCGACGACGGCGCCGGCGGCGTTGGCGTACCGCATGGTGCGCTCCAGGTCCCAGCCCGCGAGCAGCCCGTGGCACAGGGCCCCGCCGAAGGCGTCGCCGGCGCCGAGGCCGTTGAGCACCTCGACGGGTACGGGCGGCACTTCGGCCGTGGTGCCGTCGCGGTCCATCGCCAGCACGCCCTTGGGACCCTGTTTGACGACGGCGAGTCGCACACCGGCGGCGAGCAGGGCGCGGGCGGCGGCGTGCGGTTCCCGCTCACCCGTGGCGACTTCGCACTCGTCGAGGTTGCCGACGGCTACGGTGGCGTGGCGCAGGGCCTCGGCGTAGTACGGGCGGGCGGCGGCCTGCCGCGGGGCCGCGCCGCCCCAGAACACGGGCCGCCAGTCGAGGTCGAAGACCGTGACGCGGCCCGCCGCGCCTCCCCCGGCCGCCGCGCTCCCGGTGCGCGCCCCGAGTGCCGCCAGGGTCGCCGAGCGGCTCGGCTCCTCGCACAGTCCCGTGCCCGTCATCCAGAAGATGCGCGCCGACCTGATGGCGTCCAGGTCCAACTCCTCGGCCTGCAGTTCGAGATCGGGTGCCTTCGGCTGCCGGTAGAAGTAGAGCGGGAAGTCGTCGGGCGGGAAGATCTCGCAGAACGTCACGGGGGTCGGCAGGCCGGGGACCCCGGTCACCCAGCGGTCGTCGACGCCGAACTCCCGCAACTGCTCGTGGAGGTAGTCGCCGAACGGGTCGTTCCCGGTGCGGGTGACGAGGGCCGCGCGCCGGCCGAGCCGGGCCGCCGCGACCGCCACGTTGGCCGCCGAGCCGCCGAGGAACCTGCCGAACGTGTCGACCCGCGCCAGCGGGACACCGGGCCGCAGGGGGTAGAGGTCCACCCCGATCCGGCCCATCGCGATCAGGTCGTACGGCTCGTACGAGTTGGGCGGCATGCGCGTCCCTCCGGTCCGGCGGCTGCCCTCAGGTCTAGTGGGCCCCGCCGGACCCTGTCAACACATTGTCCTTACATTCGGACGAACCCTTGACACGTTTCGCGGACGGCCGGAAGGCTGGCGTACATGACCTCTCCCGCAGCCGCACCGCACCGCATCCGGGTGGGTTCCGCCCCCGACTCGTGGGGGGTCTGGTTCCCCGACGACCCGCTCCAGGTGCCCTGGGAGCGCTTCCTCGACGAGGTCGCGGAGGCCGGTTACCCCTGGATCGAGCTGGGTCCGTACGGCTATCTCCCGACGGACCCCGCCCGGCTCGCCGACGAGACGCGCCGCCGGGGTCTGTCGGTCTCGGCGGGCACGGTCTTCACCGGCCTGCACCGGGGGCCCGAGGTCTGGGACGCCACCTGGCGGCACGTCGCGGACGTCGCCGGGCTGACCCGGGCCATGGGCGCGGAGCACCTGGTCGTCATCCCCTCCTTCTGGCGGGACGACAAGACCGGCGAGGTGCTGGAGGAGCGCACGCTGACGCCCGGCCAGTGGCGCACGCTCGCCCGGCAGACCGAGCGCCTCGGGCGCGAGGTGCGGGAGCGGTACGGGCTGAAGATCGTCGTCCATCCGCACGCGGACACCCACATCGACAGCGAGGAGAACGTCACCCGCTTCCTGGACGCGACCGACTCCTCCCTGGTCTCGCTCTGCCTCGACACCGGCCACTACGCGTACTGCGGCGGGGACAGCGTCAAGCTGATCGAGACGTACGGGGAGCGCATCGGCTACCTCCACCTCAAGCAGGTGGATCCCCGGGTGCTGGCCGAAGTCGTCGCGCGGGAAGTGCCGTTCGGGCCCGCCGTCGGGCGGGGTGTGATGTGCGAGCCGCCGGCCGGCGTGCCGGAACTGGAGCCCGTACTGGCGGCGGCGCGGCGGCTGGACGTCGACCTGTTCGCGATCGTCGAGCAGGACATGTACCCGTGCCCCGCGGACCAGCCCCTGCCCATCGCACGGCGCACGCGGCGCTTCCTGCGCTCCTGCGGCGTGTGACGCGCGCCGTCCATCGCGGGGGAGCCGGCCGGTTGCGACCGGCCGCCCCTCACCCGCCGCACCGTCACATTCGTTGAACTCCTGTCACACATGTCTCCATTACGCGGGTCTTCCGTCACAGCCGTACGACAGCCCCTCCCCGTCCATCACTCTGCGTCGTTCAACGGACACAGGCTGAGTGATCGCCAGCGTTCGCGCCCCAGCTCCCCCGACGGCCCCCCGGCCGCCGCTGAGGCGCACGCAGGGAGGTGCCACAGATGACTGACCACAGGCTCTGGTCGTACAAGGAGATCGCCGCGCACATCCGGGTCCAGCCGGACACCGTGCGCTCGTACCGCAAGCACGGGCTTCTCCCCCCGCCCGACCATGTGGAGGGCGGCAAGCCCTACTGGCGCCCGGACACCATCCGCCTCTGGGTGTCGCGCCGCCCCGGCAACAGGGGCCGCAAGGAATGAGAAGCTCCGACCCGCCGTTAAATGCCGTTTTCTCTTTACCTGTGCAGCGATGCACCCAAGATGCAGACATCTCGCGCCATCTCATTTCTGATAGGCCGCGAGAAGGATTTGCGATGCTATTCCGTGAGGACAAAGCTGCACGTCAGGGGGGTTCTGTGGGGCTGAAGTGTGCACGGGAAGGAGACCCTGGAGTAAGTTGCCGGTCGACTTCCGGGCGTGATTGCATCCGCTCCGAGAACCCCATGGCACCAATGAAAGGGCGAGTAATGCGCAACAGCTTCACCTCCGAGGTCGAGACCAGCGAGCTCTCCGACGCCGCACTGGACGGCATCGCGGGCGGCACGGCCCACGCCGGCGCCGACGTTGCCGGTCACAGCGCCTCCGTGTGCGTCGGCGACGTCGCCGGGGCCGCCGGGTCCGTCGCCGCCTCGCTCCCGCTCTCCCAGGTCACGGGCCTCGTCTCGGTGCAGACCAGCGGCATCTGAGGACAGACGGCGCACCAGCATTGCCCGACCCGCCGGCACGGGTGCACGCCGGCCGGCCCCCAAGCCCCGGAACCTCCCGTTCCGGGGTTTGTCGCGTTCACGGGCGGCCTGCGCCCGGCGCTCCCGGCGAGGCGTTCGCTCAATACCCCCTAGGGGTATAGTGTGGAGGTGTTGGGACGTCACGGTGTTCCCGTGGCTTTCCGGAGCACCACGACCGTGCACGCCTTCGAGAGGGAGAACGACATGACCGCCGAGACCGAGACGAAGACCGACGCCACCGCGACCGGCTCCTGCTGCTCGCCGTCCGGCTCCTGCCACGACGGCCCGGCCGAGGTGCGAGTGGGCGCCGTCACCGCCGTCTACGAGGTGAGCGGGATGACCTGCGGCCACTGCGAGGGCGCCGTCAGCGGCGAGATCTCGGAGATCCCCGGGGTCACCTCCGTGACGGCGGTCGCCTCCACCGGCCGGGTGACGGTCGTCTCCGAGGCGCCGCTGGACCTGGAGGCCGTACGCGCCGCCGTCGACGAGGCCGGTTACGAGCTCGTCGGCCGGTCCTGACGCCGCCGGGCGGCCCGGCGGCCCCCGGACGCGCGCGGGGCCCGTACCACCCGCACCGCCTTTCCCGGCCGGGCCGTACCGGACCAGTTCATACTGGCTCCCGTACGGCCCGGCCAGTTTCCTGGAGCAAGAAGATGACCAGCACAGCGCAAGAGGCGCCGGCGTCGTCCGTGGACACCACCCAGGTCGAGCTCTCCATCGGCGGCATGACCTGCGCCTCCTGCGCCGCCCGCATCGAGAAGAAGCTCAACCGGATGGACGGCGTCTACGCCACCGTCAACTACGCGAC
Organism: Streptomyces sp. NPDC054887; assembly: GCF_053610585.1. Lineage (NCBI taxonomy): Bacteria > Bacillati > Actinomycetota > Actinomycetes > Kitasatosporales > Streptomycetaceae > Streptomyces > Streptomyces sp. NPDC054887. The sequence continues at coordinate 9,126 of NZ_JBSGYQ010000075.1, forward strand.
GGCGAAGGCGAGGATCAGCCACACCCGCACGGTGGGCGTCGCGGACCTCGTCGCCACCGTCGAGAAGACCGGTTACACCGCCGAGGAACCCGCGCCGCCCCCGGCCGCCCGGCCCGACGGGTCCCCGGCCGCGCCGGGGCCGGGGGACGACCCCGAGCTCGCCGCCCTGCGCGGGCGCCTCCTCGTCTCGCTCGCGCTGGCCGTCCCCGTCGTCGCGCTCGCGATGATCCCCCCGCTCCAGTTCGACAACTGGCAGTGGCTCTCCCTGACACTCGCCGCGCCGGTCGTCGTCTGGGGCGGGCTGCCGTTCCACCGGGCCGCCTGGACCAACCTCCGGCACGGCGCCGCCACCATGGACACCCTCGTCTCCGTCGGCACGCTCGCCGCGTTCGCCTGGTCGCTGTGGGCCCTGTTCTTCGGGCACGCGGGCATGCCCGGCATGCGGCACGGTTTCGAGTTCACCGCCTCGCAGCGCACCGACGGCGCTTCGGCCGTCTACCTCGAAGTCGCCGCGGGCGTCGTCACGTTCATCCTCCTCGGCCGCTACCTGGAGGCGAAGGCCAAACGGACGGCCGGATCCGCACTGCGCGCCCTGATGGAGCTGGGGTCCAAGGACGTCACCGTCCTGCGCGGCGGTACGGAGGTGCGCGTGCCGGTCGACGCCCTCGGAGTGGGGGACCACTTCGTCGTACGGCCGGGCGAGAAGATCGCGACCGACGGGACCGTCACCGAGGGGGCCTCGGCGGTCGACGCGTCCATGCTGACCGGCGAGTCCGTGCCGGTGGACGTGACCGCGGGGGACGCCGTCACGGGCGCCACCGTGAACACCTACGGCCGGCTCGTCGTCGAGGCGACCCGCGTCGGCGCCGACACCCGGCTCGCCCGCATGGCCCGCCTCGTCGAGGACGCGCAGAACGGCAAGGCGCAGGTCCAGCGCCTGGCCGACCGCGTCTCGGCCGTCTTCGTGCCGGTCGTGCTGCTCCTCGCCCTCGGCACGCTGGTGACCTGGCTGCTCCTCACTGACGACCCGGCCGCGTCCTTCTCCGCGGCCGTGGCCGTACTGATCATCGCGTGTCCGTGCGCGCTGGGACTGGCCACGCCGACCGCCCTCATGGTCGGCACGGGGCGCGGCGCCCAGCTCGGCATCCTGATCAAGGGCCCCGAGGTGCTGGAGTCCACGCACCGGGTGGACACCGTCGTACTGGACAAGACCGGGACCGTCACGACCGGGCGGATGGAGCTCCAGGAGGTCCACGCGGCTCCCGGCACCGACGAGGCGCTGCTGCTGCGCCTCGCGGGCGCGCTGGAGCACGCCTCGGAGCACCCGGTCGCGCGGGCCGTGGCAGCGGGAGCCACCGAACGGACCGGGCCGCTGCCCGGCGTCGACACGTTCGAGAACGTCCCCGGACTCGGGGTGCGCGGCGTCGTCGAAGGCCACACGGTGCTCGTCGGCCGTCGGGCGCTGCTCGCCGGGGCGGGCGTGAGCGAGCTGCCGCGGGAACTGGCCGAGGCCGTGGCCGCCGGGGAGGCAGGGGGGCGTACGACGGTGCTGGTCGCCTGGGACGGCGCGGCGCGCGGCGTACTGGCCGTCGCGGACGCCGTGAAGGAGACCAGCGCCGAAGCGGTGACCCGGCTGCGCGAGCTGGGCCTCACCCCGGTGCTGCTGACCGGCGACAACCGGGCGGTGGCCGAGTCGGTGGCGCGTGCGGTCGGGATCGGCGCGGACGACGTGTACGCCGAGGTCCTGCCCGAGGACAAGGCCGACGTGGTGCGGCGGCTGCGGGCCGGGGGCCGCACGGTGGCCATGGTCGGTGACGGTGTGAACGACGCCGCGGCGCTGGCCACGGCGGATCTGGGACTCGCGATGGGGACGGGCGCGGACGCCGCCATCGAGGCGGGCGACCTGACGCTCGTACGGGGGGACCTCCGGGTCGCCGCGGACGCGATCCGGTTGTCGCGCCGGACGCTGGGCACCATCAAGGGCAACCTGTTCTGGGCCTTCGGTTACAACGTGGCCGCCCTGCCGCTGGCCGCAGCCGGGCTGCTCAACCCCATGATCGCCGGCTTCGCCATGGCGTTTTCCTCGGTGTTCGTAGTGACAAACAGCCTCCGGCTGCGTACCTTCACAGGACGCACACATGGTGACGCAAGTCACTGAGATTTGAGGGTAACCATTTGGCCGCCTCGCGAGTCTAAGTGGGCGATGCCAAGAACGTCTTGGGGGACGTTCGCGGACATGTCTTGGGGGACATTCCGGGCAAGCGTTGGCCGGGACACGTGCACCGGGGAGCTATGAGCGGCCCTCCCGTACGTACGCGTCCCGGCGGACCGCGTGTGGTGCTGCCGCACCCGTCAGACGCCCGGCCGGATCCCGTGGGGGGAATCCGCTCCGGGGAAAGGGAAGCGCCCCGCAACGTCGACCCGTGGGGGGATCGGCGGCGGGGCGCTTTCCGCTTTTCAGCGGGTGACGCGGTGAGGCTGAAGCGTGTCAGCGGCCTTCGACCGGCACGAAGTCGCGCAGGACCTCGCCCGTGTAGATCTGGCGCGGGCGGCCGATGCGGGAACCCGGCTCCTTGATCATCTCGTGCCACTGGGCGATCCAGCCCGGCAGCCGGCCCAGCGCGAAGAGTACCGTGAACATCTCGGTCGGGAAGCCCATGGCCCGGTAGATCAGGCCGGTGTAGAAGTCGACGTTCGGGTACAGCTTGCGCTGCACGAAGTAGTCGTCGGCCAGCGCGTGCTCTTCCAGCTTGAGCGCGATGTCGAGGAGCTCGTCGTCCTTGCCCAGGGCGGAGAGGACGTCGTGCGCCGCGGCCTTGATGATCTTCGCCCGGGGGTCGAAGTTCTTGTAGACGCGGTGCCCGAAGCCCATGAGCTTCACGCCGTCTTCCTTGTTCTTCACCTTGCGGATGAAGTTGTCGACATCGCCGCCGTCGGCCTGGATGCCTTCCAGCATCTCCAGGACGGACTGGTTGGCGCCGCCGTGCAGCGGGCCCCACAGCGCGCTGATGCCGGCGGAGATCGAGGCGAACATGTTCGCCTGCGAGGAGCCGACCAGACGCACGGTAGAGGTCGAACAGTTCTGCTCGTGGTCCGCGTGCAGGATCAGGAGCTTCTCCAGCGCCGCGACCACGACCGGGTCCGGCACGTACTCCTGCGCGGGCACCGAGAAGGTCATGCGCAGGAAGTTCTCGACGTACCCGAGGTCGTTGCTCGGGTAGACGAACGGGTGACCGATCGACTTCTTGTACGCGTACGCCGCGATGGTCGGAAGCTTGGCGAGGAGGCGGATCGTCGAAAGGTGACGCTGCTTCTCGTCGAACGGGTTGTGGCTGTCCTGGTAGAACGTCGACAGCGCGCTGACGACCGACGACAGCATGGCCATCGGGTGCGCGTCGCGCGGGAAGCCGTCGAAGAACCGCTTGACGTCCTCGTGCAGCAGCGTGTGCTGGGTGATCTCATTGCGGAAGGCGGCGAGCTCGTCGACCTTGGGCAGCTCACCGTTGATCAGCAGGTACGCCACCTCGACGAAGGTGGAGCGCTCGGCCAGCTGCTCGATGGGATATCCGCGGTAGCGCAGAATGCCCTGCTCACCGTCGAGGTAGGTGATCGCGGATTTATAGGCGGCCGTGTTGCCGTATCCGCTGTCGAGAGTCACCAGACCGGTCTGAGCCCGGAGCTTCCCGATGTCGAAGCCCTTGTCGCCGACGGTGCTGTCGATCACCGGGTAGGTGTACTCGCCATCGCCGTACCGCAGTACTACAGAGTTGTCGCTCACGTCATCCCTCACCGACGTAGTGCCTCTTCTTCGAGGTGCCCTGACTGTCTCTACCATCCCCCATTTGGCTCAGCAGAGTGCACTCGGGGTCGGCCATTAGGCCCATTCGCGGCACTCAGTGCCGCCAACCTGCTCATCCTGCCCCCTTACCCCCGGTTCTGGAAGTCGAGCGAGACGTTTGCCATGAACAGTCCCCCTATGGGGCGGTTTGTGCGGCGGGGTGGCTCCTCACGATCCGCCCCGCGAGCCGGTGATCCAGCGCCGTACACCTCCGGCCTGCGGAAACGGTACGAACGGCCTGACCGATGGCCTTGCGGGAGCCCACCAGCACCACCAGCTTCTTGGCCCGGGTCACCGCCGTGTAGAGCAGATTGCGCTGGAGCATCATCCACGCCCCGGTGGTGACCGGGATCACCACGGCCGGATACTCGCTGCCCTGCGAGCGGTGGATCGTGACGGCGTACGCGTGCGCCAGCTCGTCCAGCTCGTCGAAGTCGTACGGAACCTCCTCGTCCTCGTCGGTCAGCACCGTCAGGCGCTGCTCGTCCGGGTCGAGCGAGGTCACCACGCCCACGGTGCCGTTGAAGACCCCGTTCTGCCCCTTCTCGTAATTGTTGCGAATCTGCGTCACCTTGTCTCCGACGCGGAACACCCGGCCGCCGAACCTCTTCTCCGCAAGGCCGGGCCGCGCCGGGGTGATGGCCTGCTGGAGCAGCCCGTTGAGCGCGCCCGCGCCGGCCGGGCCGCGGTGCATGGGGGCCAGCACCTGCACGTCGCGCCTCGGGTCGAGGCCGAACTTCGCGGGGATGCGGCGGGCGGCCACGTCGACGGTGACCCGCCCGGCGTCCTCGGTCTCGTCCTCGGCGAAGAGGAAGAAGTCCGGCAGCCCCTGGGTGAGGGGAGGGACCCCGGAGTTGATGCGGTGCGCGTTCGTCACCACGCCCGACTGCTGGGCCTGGCGGAAGATCCGGGTGAGCCGTACGGAGGGCACCGGGCCCCCGTCGGCCAGCAGGTCGCGCAGCACCTCCCCCGCGCCCACGGACGGCAACTGGTCGACGTCGCCCACCAGCAGCAGGTGCGCGCCGGGCGCGACGGCCTTCACGAGCTTGTTGGCCAGCAGCAGGTCGAGCATCGACGCCTCGTCGACGACGACCAGGTCGGCGTCCAGCGGCCGGTCCCGGTCGTAGGCCGCGTCGCCGCCCGGCTTCAGCTCCAGCAGCCGGTGCACGGTGGACGCCTCGGCGCCGGTCAGCTCGGCCAGGCGCTTGGCCGCGCGCCCGGTGGGGGCCGCCAGCACGACCTTGGCCTTCTTGGCGCGGGCCAGCTCCACGATGGAGCGGACGGTGAACGACTTGCCGCAGCCGGGGCCGCCGGTCAGCACGGCGACCTTCTCGGTCAGCGCCAGCCGCACCGCCGCCTGCTGCTCGGGCGCCAGCTCGGCCCCCGTACGGCCCGCGAGCCAGGCCAGCGCCTTGTCCCAGGCCACGTCCCGGAAGGCCGGCATCCGGTCCTCCGGGGCGCGCAGGAGCCGCTGGGTCTGCGCGGCCAGCGACACCTCGGCGCGGTGGAACGGGACCAGGTAGACGGCGGTGACCGGGTCCCCCTCGCCGCCTTCCGGCGGCGGCACCTTCTCCCGTACGACGCCCTCCTCGTCCGCCAGGGCGGCCAGACAGTCGATCACCAGGCCGGTGTCCACCTGGAGCAGCTTCACGGCGTCGCTGATCAGCCGCTCCTCCGGGAGGTAGCAGTGGCCCTGGTCGGTGGACTGCGAGAGCGCGTACTGGAGGCCCGCCTTCACCCGCTCCGGGCTGTCGTGCGGGATGCCGACGGACTGGGCGATCCGGTCGGCGGTCAGGAAGCCGATGCCCCAGACGTCGGCGGCCAGCCGGTACGGCTCGTTCCTGACCACGGAGATCGAGGCGTCGCCGTACTTCTTGTAGATCCGCACCGCGATGGAGGTCGAGACGCCCACCCCCTGGAGGAAGATCATCACCTCCTTGATCGCCTTCTGCTCCTCCCAGGCCGCCGCGATCATCTTCGTGCGCTTCGGGCCGAGCCCCGGCACCTCGATCAGCCGCTTCGGCTCGGTCTCGATGACGTCCAGGGTGTCGACGCCGAAGTGCGTGGTGATCCGGTCCGCCATGACCGGCCCGATGCCCTTGATCAGCCCGGAGCCCAGGTAGCGGCGGATGCCCTGGATGGTGGCGGGCAGCACGGTGGTGTAGTTCTCCACGGTGAACTGCCTGCCGTACTGCGCGTGGGAGGCCCAGCGTCCCTCCATGCGCAGCGACTCGCCGGGCTGCGCGCCGAGCAGGGAGCCCACGACCGTGAGGAGGTCGCCGCCGCGGCCGGTGTCGACGCGGGCGACCGTGTAGCCGTTCTCCTCGTTGGCGTAGGTGATGCGCTCCAGGACGCCCTCGATCACCGCCGGGGGCGCGGGAACACCTGTGGGACTTGGCATGATCCGACGCTACCGCCAGGGTCCGACAGCGCGGCACGTGCGGGGAAAACCAAGGAGGCCCGGTCCGTCGACCGGGCCCCTCAGATCCCCCTCCGTACAGGCCTCCCTGAAATCCCCCCGGATCCCCACCCAGAAGCCCTGATGCCAAGTAGGACCCGCGAACCCGGGCAACGGTTGCACGGGAAGACGGATTTATTTGACGAGGACACAAGTCACCCACGGATGATCAAAGCGTGATCAAGAACGCAGCGTTCCGGTCACGCCTGAAGGGCGTGGGCGACGTAGCGGTCGGCCACCTCCGCCAGCACCTCCGCGCCGTCCCGGGCCCACAGCTCCTCGTTGAAGATCTCCACCTCGACGGGCCCGGTGTAGCCGGCCGCGTCGACCAGTGCGCCGAAGCGGCGGAAGTCGACCACTCCGTCGCCCAGCTGCCCCCGGCCCAGCAGCACACCGGCGGGCAGCGGTGTGATCCAGTCCGCGAGCTGGAAGGCGGCGATGCGGCTGCCCGCGCGGGCGATGCCCTCCGCGAGGCGGTCGTCCCACCACAGGTGGTACGTGTCGACGACCACGCCCACCCGCTCCACCGGGAAGCGCTCGGCCAGGTCGAGGGCCTGGCCGAGGGTCGACACCACGCAGCGGTCCGAGGCGAACATCGGGTGCAGCGGTTCGATCGCCAGCCGTACGCCCCGCTCGGCGGCGTACGGCGTCAGCTCGGCCAGCGCCTGCGCGATGCGCTCGCGCGCGCCGTGCAGGTCCCGGCTGCCGGGGGGCAGGCCGCCCGAGACCAGGACCAGCGTCCCGGTGCCGAGCGCGGCGGCCTCGTCGACGGCCCGCCGGTTGTCGGCCAGCGCCGGCGCCCGGTCGTCCCCCGTGAGGAACCCGCCCCGGCACAGGCTGGTGACGGCCAGCCCCGCGTCCCGCATCAGTCGGGCGGTGCGCTCGACGCCGTACTCCTGCACCGGCGCGCGCCACAGCCCCACCCCGGGAACACCCGCCTTGACGCACCCCTCGGCCAGTTCGGGGAGCGACCACTGCTTGATGGTCTCCTGGTTGATGCTGAGTCTGGACAGGGCGTCGGTCACTGGTCCACTCCGTGCAGGGCGAGGAAGGTCTTCATACGGGCTTCGGCCAGGAGCGGGTCCGGGAACAGCCCCAGGCCGTCGGCCAGTTCGTACGCCCGGGCCAGGTGCGGCAGCGAGCGGGCCGACTGGAGGCCGCCGACCATCGTGAAGTGCGCCTGGTGGCCCGCCAGCCAGGCGAGGAGGACCACGCCCGTCTTGTAGAAACGGGTGGGCGGCGCGAACAGGTGGCGGGACAGTTCTACCGTCGGGTCGAGTAGGGCCCGGAAGCCCTTCTCGTCACCGGTGTCCAGCGTGCGTACGGCGTGTGCCGCCAGCGGCCCCAGGGGATCGAAGATGCCGAGCAGGGCGTGGCTGAAGCCCTGTTCGTCGCCGGCGATCAGCTCGGGATAGTGGAAGTCGTCGCCCGTGTAGCACCGCACCCCCTGGGGCAGGCGCCGGCGCAGGTCGACCTCGCGCCGGGCGTCGAGCAGGGAGACCTTGATGCCGTCGACCTTGTCGGGGTGCGCGGCGATGACCTCCAGGAAGGTCTCCGTGGCGGCGTCCAGGTCGGCGCTGCCCCAGTAGCCTTCGAGCGCCGGGTCGAACATCGGGCCGAGCCAGTGCAGGATCACCGGCTCGGCCGCCTGGCGCAGCAGGTGCCCGTACGCCGTCAGGTAGTCCTCGGGGCCCCGGGCGGCGGCCGCCAGCGCCCGGGACGCCATGAGGACGGCCCGGGAGCCCGTCGACTCGACCAGGGCGAGCTGCTCCTCGTACGCGGCCACGACCTCGGCCAGGGTGGCCTCGCCCGGCGGCAGTTGGTCGGTGCCGACACCGCAGGCGATGGAGCCGCCCACCGCCTTCGCCTCGGCGGCCGAGCGGCGGATCAGCTCGGCCGCGCCGGACCAGTCGAGCCCCATGCCGCGCTGCGCCGTGTCCATCGCCTCCGCCACGCCCAGGCCGTGCGACCACAGGTGGCGGCGGAACGCGAGCGTGGCGTCCCAGTCGACCGCGGCGGGCCCCCCGGGCGACACGTCGGCGAACGAGTCGGCCACCACGTGCGCCGCCGAGTACACCGTGCGGGAGGTGAGAGGAGCCCCGCCGGGAGCGAGGGCGAGGGGCGAGGTCGTGGGCTCGTACGTGCCGTGCGGGAGTCTGATCGTCACAGCGACAGCTCCGGTACCTCGTAACGGCGGCCCTCGGCCGAGGACTTGAGCCCGAGCTCCGCGAGCTGGACGCCGCGCGCTCCGGCGAGCAGGTCCCAGGTGTACGGCTCGTCGAGCACCACGTGCCGCAGGAACAGCTCCCACTGGGCCTTGAACCCGTTGTCGAAGTCCGCGTTGTCGGGCACCTCCTGCCACTGGTCGCGGAAGGAGTGCGTGACCGGGAGGTCCGGGTTCCACACCGGCTTGGGGGTCGCGGACCGGTGCTGCGTCCGGCAGTTGCGCAGGCCGGCGACCGCGGAGCCGTGCGTCCCGTCCACCTGGAACTCGACCAGCTCCTCGCGGTTGACGCGGACCGCCCAGGAGGAGTTGATCTGCGCCACCGCGCCGCCCTCCAGCTGGAAGATGCCGTACGCCGCGTCGTCGGCGGTGGCGGAGTACGGCTTCCCGTGCTCGTCCCAGCGCTGCGGGATGTGCGTCGTGACGTGGGCCTGGACGCCGGTGACGCGGCCGAACAGCTCGTGCAGCACGTACTCCCAGTGCGGGAACATGTCGACGACGATGCCGCCGCCGTCCTCCGCGCGGTAGTTCCAGGAGGGCCGCTGCGCTTCCTGCCAGTCGCCCTCGAAGACCCAGTAGCCGAACTCGCCGCGCACCGAGAGGATCCGGCCGAAGAAGCCGCCGTCGATCAGGCGCTTCAGCTTGAGCAGGCCCGGCAGGAAGATCTTGTCCTGTACGACGCCGTGCTTGACGCCCGCGTCGCGGGCGAGGCGTGCCAGGCCGAGCGCGGCGTCCAGACCGGTCGCCGACGGCTTCTCCGTGTAGACGTGCTTGCCCGCGGCGACCGCCTTCCTGATGGCCTCCTCGCGGGCCGAGGTGACCTGCGCGTCGAAGTACACGTCGACCGTCTCGTCGGCGAGCACGGCGTCGAGGTCCGTGGACCACTCGCTCAGTCCGTGCCGTTCGGCGATCTCCCTGAGCGCGTGCTCGCGGCGGCCCACGAGGACGGGCTCGGGCCACAGCACCGTGCCGTCGCCGAGGTCCAGGCCGCCCTGCTCGCGGATGGCGAGCACCGAGCGGACGAGGTGCTGGCGGTACCCCATCCGGCCCGTGACGCCGTTCATGGCGATGCGCATGGTCCTGCGTGTCACGAAAGTTCCTCCGTACGGCCGTAGCAAGCGCTTTCTATACGCTATGAAGCTAGCCTGCGGACAGCGGCTCGTACAAGACCCGGAGGACGACCAGATGACAGTGACCTTGGCGGACGTGGCGGCCCGCGCCCAGGTGTCGCCTGCCACCGTCTCCCGTGTGCTGAACGGCAACTACCCGGTCGCCGCCGCCACCCGGGAGCGGGTCCTGCGCGCGGTCGACGATCTCGACTACGTCCTGAACGGGCCGGCGAGCGCGCTCGCCGCCGCCACCTCGGACCTCGTGGGGATCCTGGTCAACGACATCGCCGACCCCTTCTTCGGGATCATGGCCGGGGCGGCCCAGTCCCAGATAGGCGGGCCGGAGGGGGCCGGCGCGGGGCGGGCCGGCGGCGAGAAGCTCGCGATCGTCTGCAACACGGGCGGATCGCCCGAGCGCGAACTCACCTACCTGACGCTGCTCCAGCGGCAGCGCGCCGCCGCGGTGATCCTGACCGGGGGCGCGATCGAGGACCCCGAGCACTCGGCCGCGGTCGCGGCGAAGCTGGCCAAGCTGGCGGACGCGGGGGCGCGGATCGTTCTGTGCGGCCGGCCGCCGCTGCCGCCGGACGGCGGCGAGGTCGTGGCGGCGGCACTGACCTTCGACAACCGGGGCGGGGCGCGGCGCCTCACCGAGCACCTGCTGACGCTCGGGCACCGGCGGATCGGCTACGTCGCCGGGCCGGTGGAGCGTACGACCACCCGCCACCGGCTGGAGGGGCACCGGGAGGCGATGGACGCGGCCGGGCTGGGCGCGGCGGTGGACGCCCTGACGGTGCACGGGCCGTACGACCGCCGGTCCGGGTACGACGCGACGCTGGAACTCCTGCGGCGGGAACCGTCGTTGACGGCGGTGGTCGCGGCTAACGACACGGTGGCGCTCGGGGCGTGCGCGGCGCTCCGGGAGCGGGGGCGGCGCATCCCGGACGACGTGTCGGTGGCGGGCTTCGACGACCTCCCGTTCTCGGCGGACGCGGTACCGGCGCTGACGACCGTACGCCTGCCGCTGCACGAGGCGGGGGCGCGTGCGGGGCGCCTGGCGCTGGGCCTGGAGAAGGCGCCGCCGGGCGGCATCGCGCCGGTGGCGGCGGAACTCACCGTCCGGGGGTCGACGGGGGCGCCGCCGGCTGCTGGGCGGGGGTGAGTGGGCGTGCGGGTGCGGGTGCCTGCGGGTGGCGGCCTTCTTGGCTTGCCTCGTCGCGCTCGTGCGGGGGCGGGCCGCTCCGGGGGCGGTGTTCGGGACTGCATGATTTAGGCGCCGAGCGGGGCCCTTTGTACGACGCCCGCGCCCTGCCCACACATCACGCTTTACGTCCCGAACACCACCTCCTGCGCGTCCCGCCCCCTCGCCTGAGTGGGACGAACGCAGTCACGCGACCACGCGACCACGCACCCGCCGCTCGGGATGCGGTCGGCGGGCGCCGGTCTCAATCCGCATCCCACACCCCACATCCCGCAACCGGTGACGGCGGGCGGCAGGCGCCCATCAGCCTCGCCGCGCTCACTTCCCTCTCGTCAGAGCCTTCGTCATCTGGGTGAAGAAGCGGGCGTGTGCCGCGCTGCTGGCGGGGAGTTCGGGGTTCCAGGGAAGCACGTGGGTGGCGGGCAGGTGCGTCGTGCCGACGTGGGTCGCGTTGGCGCGGTTGTCCGCCAGGACCACCTCCGGGGCCAGAGCGGCCGCTTCCTCCCAGGTGACCGTGGACCAGTTCGCGCCGCCACCGGCCGGCGGCTCCACCAGCCGTACGCCCAGGCCGGCGAGGGCGCGCAGGTCCGGCCAGGACTCCGGGCGGGCGAGGTGCACCCGGCCGCCGTCCGCCGGGGAGAGAGCCAGTACCCGGGGTGCGTCCCGCGTCGCGGCCGTACGCAGGTCCTCGCGCCGCGCGTCCAGCGCGACCGGCGGCTCCGCGCCGCCGAGGGAGGCCGCCAGTGCGGCGAAGCGCCCCCGGATCTCGTCGAGCGAACGGCCCTGCCCGACATCCAGCACGACGACCGGCACCCGCTCTTCCACGTACTTCGCCGCGTCCGCCTCGATCCCGTACACCTGCCCGCCCCCGTAGCTGACGGCCACGACCAGGTCCGCCCCCGACGACAGGACACGGTCCGGGTCGAAGGAGGCCCCCGCACCGAAGTACCTGACCTCCCCGAGCGGCAGATGACCGGCCTTGGCGCGGTCGGGCGCGTCACCGTCGTGGTACGAGCCGAAGATGCCCAGCGGAAGAAGACCGTGGTCCCAGAGGGTCGCTCCGGCCTGGATGTAGGCGACGATCCTCGTGGGCCACCGGGCGGCCGACAACACCTGTCCCCGGTCGTCTGCGAACTGCCATATCGCGTCTGCTGCTGTCATGCGCGAGTACTGCCCCGCCGGAAGCGCCGGTACGCCGCCGTCCGGGGTACGACGGCGTGCGTGTAACCGGCCCGCTGGTCCGTACGGTGATCGGCCTCGCTTACGCGACGGGCTATCGGGAAGTCGTGCTGTGGACGAATGATGTCGTCGGCACGCCACTGCCACGCGCATCACCGAGAAGCCGCACCGCTCGTACGAAACGGACCCGGCGGGCCGGACCGGCGGCTTCCCCATCAGGAAGGAGCATCACAGTGAAGTACGCCTTCTCCACCCTCGGGGTGCCCGGCATGCCGCTGCGCGATGTCGTACGGCTGGCGAACTCGACGGGCTACGACGGCGTGGAGCTCCGCGCGCACCCCGATGAGCCGGTCCACCCCGCCATGGGCATCGAGGGCCGCGCGGACGTGGTCGAACGTTTCGACGACGCGGGCGTCCGGATCCTGGCGGTGGCGGGGTACGCGAAGGTGGCGGCCCCCGGCGACGACGAGCCCGTACACCAGGAGCTGCACGGTCTGCTGGCCCTGGCGCGCGACCTGGGAGCGCCGTACGTCCGGGTCTTCCCCGGCGGCGGCGACGAGCAGCCCCAGGAAGAGGCCGACGCGGCGGCGGCCCGCCGCCTGGGGCTCGCGGCGGAGACCGCCGCCGACATGGGCGTACGCATCCTGCTGGAGACGCACGACTCGCACCGCACGGGCGCGGCGGCCTCCCGCGTCCTGGGACCTGTGGGGCACAAGAACGTCGGCGCGCTGTGGGACGTGATGCACACCTGGCTCGGCGGCGAGACCCCGGCCGCCTCACACGCCGTACTGGCCCCGCACCTCGGATACACGCAGGTCAAGGACATCGCATCGGCCGACGACACGACCCCGCTCGCGCTGGGCGCGGGAGTCCTGCCACTGGACGAGTGCGTGGCCCTGCTGGACGACGACGCGTGGGTCTGCTGGGAGTACGAGAAGCGCTGGTACCCGAAGGCAGCCGACCTCCCCGGCATGCTCGCCGCAGGCCGCGACTACCTGGAGCACCTCTCCCGCGCCCCCCGCCCGAGCACCCTCCCGTAGCCTCCCCCCACGCGGATCGCCCGGGACCCGCCCCCCGTCCCGGGACCAACCCCACACTTGACCCGCCCCACTCCCGCTCACGCCCCACCCCCCACACCCCTTACGCCCTCCAGCACGAATTGCGCACCTGATCCCGCGTCAGCCCCCACCCACCGGCCACCACCCACACGCTCACCCGCCCACCGGCCACCGGCCGTCGGCCACCGTCCGCATCCACCCGCACGCCACCCCGACGCCCGGCCGCCCACCGGCCGGTGCACCGCCTCCGCCCGGAATGCCGGTGTCGCACCAACAACCGTCGCCGCACCCGCCGAGACAGGGGCCGCACCACCCCAGAACCGACCGCGCCCCACCCACCGGCCCGCCGCCCGGCAACGGTGTACGGCCACTCACCGAGCCTGTTCCGTGGGCTCCCCCCGGGGGCCGCCCCCCCCTCAAGCCTTGCGTCGGAGGTTCGGCGGTCAAGGGTGGAGCGCAGCGCAATCGCCGCAGGCGGCGCGCCGCCGGGGCGCCCGATTACCGCGGAG
>NZ_JBSGYQ010000075.1:22711-33936 GCF_053610585.1 Streptomyces sp. NPDC054887
ACGCAGGAGCGCCCTTTACCGCCGAACCTCCGACGCCACCCTCCCAAAGGCGGCCCCCACACCAGAAGCAATCACCGCCCCCGCCCCAACAAAGCCCCCCGCCCGCCACCCCCCGCCGAATGCTCCACTCGCCACTCCCCTGTGCGGGGGGTCCGAGGTGCTTAGTGCTGCCGGGGCCTTGACCTGGCAGTTACTTTCCGGATATCCGTGACTTCTTGGCAGTTTCCTTCAACTCCGTTGTCGAGTACGGCTGTAAGGAGCTCACGTGCCCCATCACCGCACCTCCAGACGCACCCTGCTCACCGCGACCGCCGCCGCCGTGGCCGCGACCGCGACCGCCGTCGGTACGACACCTGCCCTGGGCGCGCCCGGCAGCTCCGGAACGCTCGGCACGCTCGACGCGTCCGACGCCGCCGCCCGCACCCGTTCCGCCGCCGGGAGCCACACCCGCAGCCGCCTCAAGCGCCTCGTCTCCCGCATGAGCCTGGAGGAAAAGGTCGGCCAGCTCTTCGTGATGCGGGTGCACGGGCACTCCGCGACCGAGCCCAACCAGGTCGACATCGACCTCAACCTGAAGGAAATGGGAGTCAGGACCGCCGCCGAACTCGTCGCGAAGTACCACGTCGGCGGCATCATCTACTTCGCCTGGGCGCACAACACCCGCGACCCCCACCAGATCGCCGACCTCTCCAACGGCATCCAGCGCGCCGGACTCGCCCAGGACACCCCCGTACCCCTCCTCATCTCCACCGACCAGGAGCACGGCATCGTCGCCCGCGTCGGCAAACCAGCGACGCTCGTGCCGGGCGCGATGGCGCTCGGGGCCGGTGGGTCGCGTTCCGACGCGCGGAAGGCCGCGCGGATTGCCGGGGCCGAGCTCGCCGCCATGGGCATCACGCAGAACTACGCGCCCGTCGCGGACGTCAACGTGAACCCCGCCAACCCGGTCATCGGCGTACGGTCCTACGGCTCCGACCCCGAGGCCGTCGCCGGCATGGTCGCCGCACAGGTGAAGGGCTATCAGGGGGCAGGAATCGCCGCCACGTCGAAGCACTTCCCGGGGCACGGCGACACCAAGGACGACAGCCACTACTCGCTCCCGACGATCCATCACACCGCCGAGCAGTGGGAGGAACTGGACGCCCCGCCGTTCCGTGCCGCCATCGCCGCCGGCATCGACTCGATCATGACCGCGCACATCGTCGTACCGGCGCTGGACCCGGCCGAGGACCCGGCGACGCTTTCCAAGCCGATCCTCACCGGCGTGCTGCGCGAGCGGCTCGGCTACGACGGCGTCGTCGTGACCGACTCCCTCGCCATGGCGGGCGTGCGCCAGAAGTACGGTGACGACCGCGTGCCCGTCCTGGCGCTCCTCGCCGGGTGCGACCAGCTTCTGAACCCGCCGAACCTGCCCGTCGCCTGGAACGCCGTCCTGAAGGCGGTGCGCGACGGGGAGCTGAGCGTGGAGCGGCTCGACGAATCGATCCTGCGGATTCTGCTGCTCAAGGCCAAGCTGGGGCTGTTCCGCCACCCGTATGTCTCACACGCGGGCGTCGACCGGACCGTAGGCACCCGTTCCCACCTCGCCGCCGCCGACCGGATCGCCGACGGGACGACCACGCTGCTCGCCAACGAACGCGGCCTGCTGCCGATCGGCCGTCGTACGCACCGGAACGTGCTCGTCGTCGGAGCCGACCCCGCGTCTCCCACCGCCACCACCGGGCCGCCCACCACCGTCATCGCCAGGGCTTTCGACGAACTGGGCTTCACCGCCACCGCCCTGTCCACGGGGATCACGCCGACGCCGGCGAAGATCAAGGACGCTGTCGCGGCGGCGAAGGGGAAGGACGTGGTCGTCGTGGCGACGTACAACGTCTCGGCGACCAGCCCGCAGCGCACGCTCGTCCGTGAACTGTCCGCGACCGGTGTGCCCGTCGTGGCCCTCGCGATCCGCAACCCGTACGACATCGCGCAACTCGAAGGGACCGGCTTCGGCGCGAGCGTCGCGGCGTACTCCTGGACCGACGTGGAACTGCGCGCCGCCGTCCGCGCCATCGCCGGCCATACGACTCCGCGTGGAAAGCTGCCCGTTCCGATACAGCGTGCCGACGACCCGGCGAAGGTGCTGTACCCCCTCGGGTACGGGCTGACCTACACCCGCACCGGCTGACCGACACCGGCCCGGCCGGCCTGTACCCCGTCGGCCTGTACCCGCCCGACCGGCCTACGCCCGAACCGACTGCGCCCGCCGGACGTGTAATCCCTTTGGGGACTCCACTCCGGCGGGCGCAATCTGCCCTACGAGCAACCTGCCCCACGAGCAGCCAGCCGTACGCACGCGGCCCTCGCTACGGAAGCAGTCCTACAAGTCGCAGCGCCACAGCCGCAGCGCTACAGCCCCAGCCTTACGGCCGCAGCGTCTGCCGCTGCTCGACGTTCCGCTTGTCGAGCTTCGCGTCGTAGGACGCCAACGGCTTCGCCTTCGACGGGTCCGCCTGGACGGCGGCCGGGGCGACGCCCGCCCACTCCAGGATCTCGGCGGTGGCCTTCGCCTTCTCCTCGGCGACGAGGCCCGCGACGTTGGCGCCGTGGTTGGCGCCCGGCGCCGTGAAGACGTACGCGTCGCGCGCGCCCTTGCCGAGGCGGAACGGTTCGGCGCTCCACGGGTCGTTCTGACCGTTGACGAACATCATGCGCGTGGCGTTGTGCCGCACCCAGGTGTCGACGTCCCGCATCGCGCTCGGGTCGAACTTCATCGGGATGTCGCGCGGCACGTAGACGCGCGGCTGGAAGAAGTCCGGGCCGTACTTCATGAGGCCGTCGAGGTGCGGGTACTTCACCTGCGGCGCGCCCAGTTCGGTGCCGGCCTGGTAGTAGTACGGCGTGTACGTCGCCAGGCTCTGGTCGCTGTAGGCGGCGAAGCCGGAGATGGCGTCGACGTAGTCGTAGATGACCTGGTCGGAGGAGTCGGCGGCGGGCACGTCCGCGCAGTCGCTCGCCTTGCTGTACTGCCAGAAGGCCCAGACGAAGTCGAGGACCGTGGACTCGTACGCCTTGTCCAGGCTGCCGACGGTGTCGAAGGTGGCGTTGTTGGCGTCCGCCCACTCCTTCACCTTGGCGCTCAGCGGCTCGCGCCGCACGAGCGCCTCGCGCTGTACGGCGTTGAGCGCGTCGCGGCACTCCTTGGTGCCGACGTTGCGGAAGAAGCGGTCGTAGGCCGCGTCCTGCTTGTTCGCCACGTCGTTGGGGGCGACGTACGCGACGACGCCGTCCATGTCACGCGGGTAGAAGCGCTCGTAGTACGTGGCGGTCATGCCGCCCTTGGAGCCGCCGGTGGAGATCCACTTCTTGGAGTAGATCTTCTTCAGCTCGGTGAAGATGCGGTGCTGGTCGCTCGCGGCCTGCTTGATGTCGAGCTTCGACCAGTCGGCGGGCGACGGCCGGGACGGAGTGAAGAAGCGGTACTCCATCGACACCTGGTTGCCGTCGATGATCTGCGTCGGCTCGCTGCGGCGCGGCGTCGTCGAGACGTTGTAGCCGCTGGTGAAGAAGACCGTCGGGCGGTTGGTGTCCTTGTGCAGCAACGTGATCCGCTGCTTGAAGGTGCCCTTGGACGGCTGCCGGTGGTCGACCGGCTGGGTGTAGTTCAGTACGAAGTAGCGGTAGCCGGTGTACGGCTTCTCCTCCACCAGGCTCATGCCCGGTATCGCGAGTATTCGCTCCTTGATGTCCTGCTCCGGCTCGGCGGTGGTGACCGCTCCGGCCGGTGCGCTGCCGAGGCCCACGGTGCCTATGAGCACCGCGAACGACAGCAGCAAGCTGCGCGCCTTGCGCATTCGCCCTCCCCTGTAGTGACAGACGACGGGGCGAACCTAGCGGGGCAACTCCCGTACCACCAGCCTCAGCAGAGAATCCAGCCGGTGGAAGCCTTCCGCTCGCCGACCGAACCATGCGCCCGTACACAGCGGTTGAGGGCGTAGACCGTCACGGGTCCGGCGCGGTGGGTGTAGCGTCCGCTGTCCCTGGCGGTGCGGCTGCCGCGCGCCTGGATGGTGACCTTCATGGCCTGCCGCACGCCGGGGCGCTTGGAGACGGTGACGGCGCAGGCGTAGCGGCGGCTCTTGTAGATGTGCAGCTCGCCGGTGGCGAAGCCGACCGTCCGCACCTTGCGGCCGGAGCACGGGCCGACGGCCTCGGCGGTTCCCGTGCCGGGGCCGGCGAGCAGCAGGCCCGCCGCCGCGACCACGAGGGCGAGTCCGTACACCAGGTGCTTCTTTACCGCCCCGCTCGCACCACCGAACACGCGTGTCCCCTTCCCCCACTTGAGCGTACGTACGTGCGTACGGACGCTCAGAGCGTACGGCGCGGTTGCGGAGCATCCGGGCGAAGGTGCGGGACGAGGCGTGAAGGACCAGCCGCGATCACGGGAACGGGGACGGGGACGGGGACGGAACGGGGACGGACGCGCGTCCGCCGCCGCGCGCGTCCGTGGCGCTCACACCGCCGCCGGCTCGTCCTCGCCCACGAAGGTGCGCCACAGGCGGGCGTACGTGCCGTCGAGGGCCAGCAGTTCGTCGTGCGTGCCGTCCTCGACGACCCGGCCGTGGTCCATCACCACCACCCGGTCCGCCCGCGCCGCCGTCGTCAGGCGGTGGGCGACGACCAGGGTGGTGCGGCGGCCGGTGAGGCGGTCGGTGGCCTGGTTGACGAGGGCCTCGGTGGCGAGGTCGAGGGCGGCGGTGGCCTCGTCGAGGAGCAGGATGTCCGGGTCGACGAGTTCGGCGCGGGCGAGCGCGATGAGCTGGCGCTGGCCGGCGGACAGGTTGCGGCCCCGTTCGGCGACCTCGTGCAGGTAGCCGCCGTCCAGCGTCGCGATCATGTCGTGCGCGCCGACCGCGCGCGCCGCCGCCTCCACCTCGGCGTCCGTGGCGTCGGTGCGGCCGTAGGCGATGGCGTCGCGGACCGTGCCCGCGAAGAGGTACGCCTCCTGCGGTACGACGCCGAGGCGGTGCCGGTAGGCGGTGATGTCGAGGTCGCGCAGGTCGGTGCCGTCGGCCGTGACCCGCCCCGAGGTGGGGTCGTAGAAGCGGGCGACGAGCTTGACCACGGTGGACTTGCCCGCGCCGGTCTCGCCGACGAAGGCGACGGTCTGGCCGGCCGGGATCCGCAGGTCTATCCCGCTGAGCGCCTCCTCCTCGTCGCCGTCACCGGCGTACTGGAAACGCACGTCCTCGAAGGCGATCTCGCCGCGCAGCGACAGGACGTCCTTCGGCCGGTCGGCGGCGGCGGTCGAGGTGGGTTCCCGCAGGAGTTCCTGGATGCGCCGCAGGGAGACGGTGGCCTGCTGGTAGCCGTCGAAGACCTGCGAGAGCTGCTGTACGGGTGCGAAGAACAGGTCGATGTAGAGGAGGTAGGCGACCAGTGCCCCGGTGGTGAGCGTGCCCGCGTCCACCCGCCCGGCGCCGACGATCAGCACCGCCGCGGCGGCGACGGACGACAGGAGCTGGACGAACGGGAAGTAGATGGAGATCAGCCACTGGCCCCGCACGCGCGCCTGCCGGTAGCTGTCGCTGCGCTCGGCGAACCGCTCGGCGCCCGCGTGCTCGCGCCGGAACGCCTGGACGATGCGCAGTCCGGACACGGACTCCTGGAGGTCGGCGTTGACGACGCCGACCCGGTCGCGGGCCAGCTCGTACGCCTTGACGCTCGACCTGCGGAAGAAGTACGTGCCGATGATCAGCACCGGCAGGGTCGCGAAGACGACAAGGGCGAGCTGCACGTCGATGACGAGGAGCGCGACCATGATGCCGAAGAAGGTGACGACGGAGACGAAGGCGGTGACGAGGCCGGTCTGGAGGAACGTCGACAGGGCGTCGACGTCCGTCGTCATGCGGGTCATGATGCGGCCGGTCAGCTCGCGCTCGTAGTAGTCGAGGCCGAGGCGCTGGAGCTGGGCGAAGATCTTGAGCCGCAGCGCGTAGAGCACGCGTTCACCGGTCCGGCCGGTCATCCGCATCTCGCCGGTCTGCGCGACCCACTGCACGACGACGGACAGCAGGGCCAGCCCGGCCGCCGCCCACACCGCGCCGAGCGCGAGCTGGGTGACGCCCTCGTCGATGCCGTGCCGGATCAGGATCGGCAGGAGCAGGCCCATGCCGGCGTCGACGGCGACGAGCAGGAGGCTGACCAGCAGCGGCAGCCCGAAGCCCCGCAGCAGCCTGCGCAGGCCGTAGGACTCCTCGGGCCGGACGGCGCGCTCCTCGTCGACGGCGGGCACGTCGAGGGCCGGCGGCAGCGCCTCGACCTGGGCGAGCAGCTCCGGGGTCGCGGGCATCCCGGCCGCGTGGCCGGCGTCCTTGTCGGGTGCGGTCTCGTCCCGTACCCACAGGTCGGGGGTGATGCCGCGCTCGGCGTCGAACTCGGCGTCCAGCTCCTCCTGCACCGTCCGGTCCTCGGCGGGCTCCTGCGCCTTGGTGAGCAGGTGCCCTGGCGACACGCCGCCGAGTTCGTCGGGGTCGGTGAGCAGCCGCCGGTAGAGGGCGGAGCGCTCCTGGAGCTCCTCGTGGGTGCCGATGGCGGCGAGGCGGCCGCCGTCGAGTACGGCGATGCGGTCGGCGAGGTTCAGGGTGGAGCGGCGGTGGGCTATGAGCAGCGTCGTACGCCCGGCCATGACGGACTTCAGCGCCTCGTGGATCTCGTGTTCGACGCGGGCGTCGACGGCGGAGGTGGCGTCGTCGAGGAGGAGCAGCCGCGGGTCGGTGAGGATGGCGCGGGCGAGGGCGATGCGCTGGCGCTGGCCGCCGGAGAGGGTGAGGCCGTGTTCGCCGACGGTGGTGTCGTAGCCGTTGGGCAGCTCGGAGATGAAGCCGTCGGCCTGGGCGGCGCGGGCGGCGGCGGTGATCTGCTCGTCGGTGGCGTCCGGCAGGCCGTAGGCGATGTTGGCGCGGACGGTGTCGGAGAACAGGAAGCTGTCCTCCGGTACGAGCCCGATGGCGGCCCGCAGCGAGTCGAGCGTCAGCTCCCGCACGTCGTGCCCGCCGACGAGGACGGCGCCGTGCGACACGTCGTAGAAGCGGGGCAGCAGCAGGGACACCGTGGACTTGCCGCTGCCGGAGGAGCCGACGACGGCGACCGTCTCGCCGGCCCGGATCTCCAGGGAGAAACCGTCCAGCACCGGCCGGTCGTCCGCGTACCCGAAGGACACGTCGTCGAACTCGACGGTGGCGGGGGCGTCGGCCGGCAGTTCCTTCGTCCCGTCCTCGATGGACGGCTCGGTGTCGATCAGCTCAAGTACGCGCTCGACGCCGGCCCGCGCCTGCTGTCCGACGGTGAGGACCATGGCGAGCATGCGCACGGGACCGACGAGCTGGGCGAGGTACGTGGAGAAGGCCACGAACGTGCCGAGCGTGATCTGGCCCCGTGTCGCGAGCCAGCCGCCGAGGGCGAGCATCGCGACCTGGCCGAGGGCGGGCACGGACTGGAGCGCGGGGGTGTAGCGCGCGTTCAGGCGTACGGTCCGCATCCGCCCGGCGAAGAGCCTGCGGCTGACCTCGCGCAGTTTGCCCGTCTCCTGGTCCTCCTGGCCGAAGCCCTTGACGACGCGTACGCCGGAGACGGCCCCGTCGACGACGCCCGCGACGGCGGCGGCCTGGCCCTGGGCGTACCAGGTGGCCGGGAAGAGGCGGGTGCGGCTGCGCTTGGCGATGAACCACAGGGCGGGGGCGACGGCGAGGGCGACCAGGGTGAGCAGCGGCGAGAGCCACATCATGATCACGAGGGAGATGAGGAACAGCATGAAGTTGCCGATCGTCATCGGGAGCATGAAGAGCAGGCCCTGGATGAGCTGGAGGTCGCTGGTGGCCCTGCCGACGACCTGACCGGTCGAGAGCTCGTCCTGCCGGCGCCCGTCGAGGCGGGTGACCGTCTCGTACATCTCGGTGCGCAGGTCGTGCTGGACGTCGAGAGCGAGACGTCCGCCGTAGTAGCGGCGGACGTAGGTGAGGGCGTACACGAGGACGGCCGCGACCAGCAGCAGACCGGTCCACACCGCGAGGGACCGGGTGCGCGCGCCGATGACGTCGTCGATGACGACCTTGGTGATCAGCGGGACGAGGGCCATGACGGCCATGCCGCCGAGCGACGATCCGAGTGCGAGCACGACGTTGCGCCGGTACCTCCAGGCATAGCCCGCCAGCCGCCGCGCCCACCCTTGATCTGCCGCCACTGCTGCCTCCCGGTCGTCCTGATCTGCCGGAAGTCACCAACGCGGCGCGGTGCGGATTTCATCCCGCCGCAACGAATACGGGTCTCCGGTCCTAGGACCGAAGACCCGTTCGACGCGCCCCGGGGTCACTGCCCCGGGCCCCTGTCAGGGCTTGGGCACCGCCGGGATCACCTCGCGCGGCGTCTCGGTCGGGGCGTACAGCGTGGAGGCGGCGGCCGTCGGGTTGAGGGCCTTGTGGATCGCGCGGGACACCGCCTGGATGGTGTTCACGCCGTCGTTCATGGTGGCGTTGTCGTGGGTGAGCACGGTGATGCCGTAGTCGTGGCCGCGGCCCGTGAACGCGCCGATGGAGTGCACCCGCCAGCCGTGGGTGGAGCGGGGCAGCCAGCCGTTCTTGACCTGGATCTTGGCCGTCGACGGGGCTCCCGCGGGGGTGCCCCAGCGCTGGGAGGAGACGACCTTGGCCATCAGGCCGAGGGTGTACGCCCGCGAGTTGTCGCTGAGCACGGTGTTCTTCGCGGTCAGCAGCTTGAGCAGCTTCTGCTCGTCACGGGCGGTGACCTGCGTCAGCCCCCAGTAGCCGCCGGTCCCCGGAACGGTCTGCGTCATTCCGGCGGCCGTGAGGAAGCCCTTGATCTTCGTCATGCCGAGCTGGCGCCACAGCGCGGTGGTGGCGTCGTTGTCGGACTTGGTGATCATGTCGGTGGCGAGGCGGTTCTCGCGCGCCGTCAGGTAGCGGTTCGTCTTCTTCGCGTCCCACAGCAGCGCGGCGAGTACGGTCACCTTGACCACGCTGGCGGAGTCGTACTTCGACGTGGCGCGCAGGGTGCAGGTGGTCTTGGTGGGGCGGTCGTACAGCGATATCGCCGTCGTCGACCGCCGTCCGCGCAGGGCCGCCGTGATGTCCGTGGTCAGCTTGGTCGCGAGCCCCGCCTTGGCCGAGGTGCAGACCACCGTCGGAGCGGTGGCCGCGGCTGCGGGCGACGCGCCGGCGAGGGGCACGAGGACGGCCCCTGCCAGGGCCGCCGCCATCGCGGCGCGCTTGGTTCGACTGTGCGTCATGGTGTGGATTCCCCATCCCCTTGTGCTTCTGGTTGAGATGACCCCTGAAGGGCCGAAAGGTTGTACGCGGACCGGCGGACGGGGAGGGAAGTTCGGCGCGGGCCGCCACCCGCACGTCGAGCCCGGCCCCGGCACAGCCGGGCCGGGCCGGGCGCGACGGAGACCGCCTCAGAGGTGTGTCGGCGCGAACATCCGGAGCAGGGCCGGGAGTACGAGCACCGAGGGGCCGGGGGCGGACAGGGACTTCGCCAGGTCCTGGGCGAGGGTGTCCGGGGTCGTCCGGTGGGCCGGTACGCCGAAGGACTCGGCCAGGGCGACGAAGTCCGGGCGGGCGAGGTCCGTGCCGGTGGCCTCGTCGAAGGCGTCGGTCATGTACTCGCGGAGGATGCCGTAACCGCCGTCGTCCACGATCAGCCACGTCACCGGCAGGTCGTGCTGGCGGGCGGTCGCGAGTTCCGCGATCGAGTACATCGCGCCGCCGTCGCCGGAGACGGCGAGGACCGGGCGGGTCGGGTCCGCCACTGCCGCGCCCAGCGCCGCGGGGAAGCCGTAGCCGAGGCCCCCCGCGCCCTGCGCCGAGTGCATGGTGTTGGAGTGGCGGGGGTCGAACGCCGACCAGGCCCAGTACGCCAGGATCGTCATGTCCCAGAAGCTGGGGGACCTGTCGGGCAGGGCCTCGCGGATCGAGGCCAGGAGTCCCTGCTCCAGCGGCAGGTCCTGGGACGCGATGCGCGCCCGTACCTCGGCCAGGACGGCGGCGACGCGCTCGCGTGCCCGCTCGTCCTCGCGGTCCTCCGCCGTCTCCAGCAGCGCCGAGAGCGCGAGGCGGGCGTCGGCGTGGATGCCGAGCGCCGGGTGGTTGGACTCCAGCTTGCCGAGGTCGGCGTCGATCTGGACGATCCGGCCGCGGGGCCGGAACGTGTGGTAGTTCGAGGACAGTTCGCCCAGTCCGGATCCGACGACGAGCAGCACGTCGGCGTCTTCGAGGAAGTCCGTCGTGTGGCGGTCCTCCATCCAGGACTGGAGGGAGAGCGGGTGCGTCCACGGGAACGCGCCCTTGCCGCCGAAGGTCGTGACGACCGGCGCGTTCAGCTTCTCCGCGAGCGCGAGCAGCTTGCCGGAGGCGTCGGACCGTACGACTCCGCCGCCCGCGATGATCGCAGGACGGGCGGCCTTCGACAGCAAGTGGGCCGCCACGGCGGTCAGTTCGGGCCGCGGGGGCAGCTCGCGCGGGGTCGCGTCCATCGCCGTGACGACGGGCAGGACCGTCGGGGCGAGGAGTACGTCCTGGGGGATCTCGACCCAGACCGGGCCGTGCGGGGCCGTCAGGGCGGACTCCCACGCCTCGGCGACGGCCGAGGGGATCTGCGACGCCGTACGGACGGTGTGGACGGACTTCACGATGTCGCGGAACGACGCCTTCTGGTCCCGCAGTTCGTGCAGGTGTCCGTGGCGTCCGCCGCCGATGCCGGCCGACGGCACCTGGCTGCTGATGGCGAGGACGGGGGCGGACGCCGCGGCCGCCTCCTGGAGCGCGGCGAGCGACGTCAGGGCGCCGGGCCCGGTGGAGAGCAGCAGCGGGGCCGCCTCCCCGGTGATCCGGCCGTACGCGTCGGCGGCGAAGCCCGCGTTGTTCTCCACGCGCAGACCGACGTACCTGAGCGACGAGCGGCGCAGCGCGTCGAACATGCCCAGCGCGTGCTGGCCCGGCAGCCCGAAGACGGTGGTCGCGCCGAGACCGCTCAGGGTCTCGACGACGAGGTCGCCGCCGTTGCGGCCGGGCGGCGGGTTCAGCGCCGCCCCGGTCTGCGCCGCGGTGGGCCGAAGGACCAGGTCGTGGTCGTGGGTCATGCGTACATCCCTTCCGGGCCGGGCCCCGCGGCCCGGTGCCGACGTTCCGGCCGCGCGCCGGACGGCCCGCCGTGCACGCGTGCACGGC
>NZ_JBSGYQ010000076.1:0-32657 GCF_053610585.1 Streptomyces sp. NPDC054887
CACCGCTGCGGACCCTTCGGCGCGGTTGCGTTCAACGCCCTGCGGGGAGCGCCCCGGCACGTCCCCTCCTGCCAACGTGTTGCCGCACGCGGCGGATCGGCCGGCCCTGCCCGGGGCTTCGGGCTCGGTGCCGTGCCCGGGCGTCTCCTCGGGCGTCGAACCTTCGGGCACCGCTGCGGACCCTTCTGCGCGGTTGCGTTCAACGCCCTGCGGGGAGCGCCCCGGCACGTCCCCTCCTGCCAACGTGGTGCCGGTTGTGGGAGGGGGTGGGATGGTGCGACCGATCGGATGCAGGGGGCTCCCCCGTCCGGATGACCCCCTGGCGTGTGCCGCTGACGAGTGCGCGGGGGTGGGGTGAAGTCAGTCCCCGTCAGGCCCCACCCGTCACGTACGTACAGGAGAGCGAAACATGCTTCGTCGCGTCGCGATCACCCTCGCCGGCTTCACCGCCGCCGGGTTCATGGCCGCCGCCCCCGCTGCCGCCATGGACTTCGACGGCGGCCCCCACGACGGCGGCCCCTTCGGCGGTGGCCACTACAGCGACGGCCCCTTCGACAACGACCGCCACGGATGCGAGAACAGCGCCAGCGAGTTCTACCTCAGCAACGTCGGCGGCCCGTACGGCATCACCGAGATCCGCGGCGCCCACGCCTGTGGCCAGAACGGCGACAACGGCTACAACGGGCGCGACAACTTCTACGACGAGGACTGAGCCCGTCGTTGTGTGCGGCCCCGCCTCCGGTTCGGAGGCGGGGCCGTTTCGTCAGCGGGGCCGGGTCAGGTGGCTGAACGCTTCCAGGTTTCTGGTCGACTCGCCCCGCGACACGCGCCACGCGTACTCCTTGCGGATCGCGCTCGCGAAGCCCAGTTCCAGCAGGGTGTTGAAGCTGCCGTCCGCCGCCTCCAGGACGCTGCCCAGCAGGCGGTCGAGTTCGTCGGGGGTCACCGCCGACAGGGGCAGTTTGCCGGCCAGGTAGATGTCGCCGAGGCTGTCGATCGCGTAACTCACGCCGTACAGGCGGAGGTTGCGCTCCAGCAGCCAGCGGTGCACCGCCGCGTCGTTCTCGTCGGGATGGCGGATGACGAAGGCGTTGATGGACAGGGAGTGCCGGCCGACTCTCAGTGAGCACGTGGTGGACAGCTTGCGGGTGCCGGGGAGTTTCACCACGTACGAGCCGGGCTCGGGGCTCTCCCATTCGAGCTCCGCTTCCTTCAGCGTCTTCTCGACGACCTGCTGCGCGTCAGCCATGGTGCGAGCGTACGCGACGGCGGTGCTCGTGCATCGCTGCCGTGTACACGTCGGCGGTGGCGGAAGCGGCCGTGTCCCAGCCGAAGTTCTGCGCGTGGCGGGCGGCCGCCGCGCCCATGCCGTCGACCAGGCCCGGCTCGTCGATGAAGCGCCGCAGCGCACGGGCGTACCCGGCCGGGTCGTGGCCCTCGACGAGGATGCCGGTCTGCCCGTCCCGTACGGCGACGGGCAGGCCCCCGACCGCCGCCGCCACGACCGGCGTGCCGGACGCCTCGGCCTCTATCGCGACCAGGCCGAAGGATTCGCTGTACGAAGGCATGACCAGTGCGGATGCCGCCCGGAACCAGTCCGCCAGGTCGTCCTGGCCGACGGGCGGGCGGAAGCGGACGACGTCGGCGATGCCCAGGCGGGCCGCCAGTTTCTGCAGGCCCTCCGGCTTGGCGAGCCCGCTGCCGCTCGGTCCGCCGACGACCGGCACCACGATCTTCGAGCGCAGCGACGGGTCGCGGTCGAGCAGTACGGCGACCGCGCGCAAGAGGATGTCCGGGGCCTTGAGCGGCTGGATGCGGCCCGCGAAGAGGGGGATGAACGCGTCCTGCGGAAGGCCGAGGCGTTCGCGGGCGGCGGCGCGGCCGTCGGCCGGGCGGAAGCGGTCCAGGTTCACGCCGGGGTGTACGACGGCGATCTTGGCGGGGTCGGCCTCGTAGAAGCGCGCCAGTTCGTCCGCCTCCTCGGCCGTGTTGGCGATGAGCCGGTCGGCCGCCCGTACGATCTGCGTCTCGCCGATGACACGGGCCGCCGGTTCGGGGGTGTCGCCCTCCGCCAGTGCGGCGTTCTTGACCTTGGCCATGGTGTGCATGGCGTGCACGAGGGGGGCGCCCCAGCGGTCGGCGGCGAGCCAGCCGACGTGTCCGGAGAGCCAGTAGTGGGAGTGCACGAGGTCGTAGTAACCGGGGCGCTGACCGGCCCATGCCTGCATCACGCCGTGGGTGAAGGCGCAGAGCTGGGCGGGCAGCTCCTCCTTGGCCAGGCCCTCGTACGGGCCCGCGTCGACGTGGCGGACCAGTACGCCGGGCGCCAGCTCGACGCGGGGCGGCAGGCCGCCCGTGGTCGCCCGGGTGAAGATCTCGACCTCGATGTTGATGGCGGCCAGGCGCTTGGCGAGCTCGACGATGTAGACGTTCATGCCGCCCGCGTCGCCCGTGCCCGGCTGGTGCAGCGGGGAGGTGTGGACGCTCAGCATGGCGATCCGGCGCGGCTTGCGGTGGTGGCCGCCGGGCAGCCGGAGGCGGGGGGGCGTCGCCAGTGTGCCGGCGAGTCGGGAGACGTACTGGCTCACGTCGACGGTTCCTCCTCGCTCTGGGCATGGCGCTGGGAGCGCGCGGATGCGGCCCTCCGTAGGGCGCAAACAGCGGAATGACCCCCTCCAATTTCCGTTTTGCCAAATCATTACTTCAGTTGCTCAACCTTCGCCTGCCCGTGCGGGCGCTTACCCTCGCTTCATGGCCTCCCGCACCTCCCCTTCGCGCCCCGTCGGCGCCGTCACCCGCGGGACCACCAACCCGAACCGCCTGCGCCGCATGGACCGCTGGATCGCCGCCGCGCACGGCCCCGAACTGCGCCGCAGCGCGGACCCCGTCGCGGTCGACCTGGGGTACGGGGCCGCCCCTTGGACCGCCGTGGAACTGCTCGGCCGGCTGCGCACCGCCGCGCCCGCCGCCGAGGTCGTGGGCATCGAGATCGAACCGGCGCGGGTCGCGGCCGCGAAGCCGTACGAGCGCGACGGGCTGGCCTTCCGGCACGGCGGTTTCGAGGTACCCCTGCCCGCCGGACGCCGGCCCGCCCTGATCCGGGCGGCGAACGTGCTGCGCCAGTACGACGAGGGCGAGGTCGCGGCGGTCTGGTCCCGGCTGTGCGGGCGGCTCGCGCCGGGCGGGCTGCTGGTGGAGGGGACCTGCGACGAGATAGGGCGGCGGCACGTGTGGGTGGCGCTGGGGACGGAAGGGCCGCGGACCGTGACGTTCGCGACCCGGCTGGGATCGCTGGATCGGCCCTCCGACCTCGCGGAGCGGCTGCCGAAGGCGCTCATCCACCGCAATGTGCCGGGCGAGCCGGTGCACGCCTTCCTCCGCGACTTCGACCGGGCGTGGGCGGCGGCGGCTCCGTACGCCTCGCTCGGCGCCCGGCAGCGCTGGATCAAGTCCGTGCGCGACCTCTCCGCCGACTGGCCGCTGGCGGACGGGGAGCGGCGGTGGCGTCAGGGCGAAGTCACGGTGAACTGGGCCGCTCTCCGGCCGCGCACCGACTGAAACCGCCCCGGGCCTTCTCGAACGAGTGACCGTGACGGGGAACGCGGCGACCTGCCTGTTCGTCAGAAACCTGTGGGCGGGGGGCCCTGTCGTTTTCACGGACGGCGTGGCAGCATCCATTGGGCCTAAGTTACTGACGGTAAATCACATGCGTGTCGCGTGTGATGTGGGATCCGGGGGAGCTTGTGAACCGACGTCGCAGCGCCGCGACCGCGATCGCGCTGGTCTGCGCCCTGACCGTGCTGGCCGCGCCCGGGCAGGCGTACGCCGATCCGAGCCCGCCGCGGAGTGAGCAGAGGCTCCAGGAGGTACGGGCGGAGATCGACGCGCTCTACCGCAGGGCCGGGGCGGCCACGGACGCGTACAACCTCGCCGAGGAGCGCGCCGACAAGCAGTCGTCCGAGATCGTGAAGCTGGCCAAGGAGATCGTCGAGGGCCAGAAGCGGATCACGGACCTGAAGCGCCGGATCGGGGCCGAGGCCCGCGCCCAGTACCGCAGCGGCGGACTGCCGCCCGAGGCGAAGCTCATGCTCAGCCGCGACCCCCGGCACTTCCTCGACGGGGCCGGGCGGCTGCGCGAGGGGCAGCAGGCGGCCAAGGGGATGCTGGGCGAGCTGTCCCGGACACAGGCCGACCTGGAGGCGTACACCGAGGACGCGACCGCCCAGTGGAAGCGGCTGGAGTCCAGCCGCAAGAAGAAGGAAGCGGCGAAGAAGGAGATCAGGAAGCAGATCGCCGCCGCCGAGAAGCTGGAGTCGACACTGGAGAAGGAGGAGCGCGAGCGGCTCCTCAGGATGGAGCAGGAGGCGCAGTACCGGGCGCAGACCGCCTGGCTCGACTCCGGAGCGCTCGACAGCGCCGCCGGCACGGCGTCCAAGGGCGGCGCGGCCGCGGTCGCCTACGCCACGGCGCAGATCGGCAAGCCGTATGTGTGGGGGGCCGAGGGGCCGGGCTCCTTCGACTGCTCGGGGCTGACGTCGCAGGCGTGGCTCGCGGGCGGGCGCGCCATACCGCGGACGTCGCAGGAGCAGTGGAAGCGGCTGCCCCGGGTCGACGTGAAGGACATGCGGCCCGGCGACCTGATCGTCTACTTCGACGACGCCAGCCACATCGGGATGTACGTGGGCGACGGCGCGATGGTGCACGCGCCCCGTCCCGGCCGGGACGTGACGATCGCGGGGGCCGGTTCGATGCCGATCCTGGGCGTCGTGCGTCCGGACAAGTAGAGCCGGACCGGCGCGGCTGGGCGGAATCGGTCGCGCGCGGGCCGTACGGGTGGCCGGGGGCGTGATGTTCGTCATGACCCGGCACCCCGCCGATACGGCCGGATGCGTTGCGGGAGGCGGCATTTGACCCCGACGGCTTTCCGCTCGGCATTCCGCTCGGGCGCCGGCTACCGCTATGGTCCCCGTTTGGCGGAACGTCGATCGTCGTGCCGCCGCACCCTCGGGGGGAGGGAAGGAACCCGAAACCGATGCCCGTACCCGTACCGCGGCAGCGTGAGAGCACGGCCGTGGAACACGGTCAGGTTCTCCTGCCGAAACAACAGGCCGGGAGCAGCATGGAGACCGCGGCAGCCGCAGCATCCGGAGCGGCCACGGCCCAGGGCGCTCCCGCCTCCCCCGTCGTGTCCGCGAACAGCACCGATCTCACCCTGCTGGTGATCGAGGACGATCCGGCGGGGACGTTCACCGTTCCGTCGCTGCTCGACGCCGCCGGCACCCGTGTCCGTATCCGCACCGCCCGCAACTTCACGGAGGCGGAGCGGCTGCTCACGGACGACGTGCACTGCATCCTGCTCGACCTGGCCCTGCCCGCCCCCTCGTCCGGCGACGGCGAGGACGGGGACCGGCTGGCCGCGCTGCGGCACGTGCTGCGCCTCGCCCCCCGGCACGCCGTTCTCGCGCTGACCGCCGAGACCGACGCCGAGCTGGCCGCCGAGGCGGTGCGCGTCGGCGCGCAGGACTACCTCTTCCGCGACGAGCTCGACGGACGCCAGCTCAGCCGCGCCATCCGGTACGCCGTCGAGCGCAAGCGCGCCGACCGGGCGCAGCACAAGCTCGCGGAGTCGCGGCTGCGCGCCCAGGAGAACGCCCGCCTGGAGCGCGGCCTGCTGCCGACCCCGCTGCTGGAGGGGTCGAACCTGCGCTTCGCGTCCCGCTACCGGCCCGGGCGCTCCCGCGCCCTCCTCGGCGGCGACTTCTACGACGTGGTCCGCACCTCCGACGGCACGGTCCACGCGATGATCGGCGACGTGTGCGGCCACGGCCCGGACGAGGCCGCGCTCGGCGTGGAGCTGCGCATCGCGTGGCGCGCCCTGACGTTCGCGGGGCTGTGCGGCGACGAGCTGCTGTCCACGCTCCAGCAGGTCCTGGAGCACGAGCGGGAGAGCGAGGAGATCTTCGCGACGCTCTGCACCGTCGACATCGCTCCCGACGGGCGGCGGGCCGGCCTGTGCCTGGCCGGTCACCCGTCACCGCTGATCGCCCGCCAGGGCAGGGCCGCGCAGCTGCTTCCGTACGAGGACGGCGGTCCCGCGCTCGGCCTGCTGCCGCGCGCCCGCTGGTCCCGCCGGCAGGTCGAGCTGGGCGGCTCGTGGAGCCTGATGATGTACACCGACGGCCTGATCGAGGGCCGGGTCGGTCCGCCCGGTTCGAAGCAGCGGCTCGGTCAGGACGGCATGGTCGAGATGATCAACCGCCAACTGGACGCCGGACTGCGCGGCGAGGCGCTACTGGAGGCCGCGGTCACCGAGGCCCGTGACCTCAACGGCGGCGAACTGACCGACGACGTGGCGCTGCTGCTCCTCGACCGGGGCTGAGCGCGAGGCGGGGCTTCAAGGCGGCGCGGGCGGCGCGGAGCATCCGGCAGCGGCCGGCCGGGGACCGACGCCGCGGGCATACGCCCGCCGAATGCCGTGGCCCCAGGCGTCCGCCGATGTACGTCCGCGTGCCGGCCCGCCGTGGCCGCTAGCGTCCGCCGTTGTACGGCCCGTACGGACCGTCGCTGCTGCTGCCGCCGCCCTTGCGGCCACCGCCGCCGCCACCCGACACCTGCTTGATCGCGGGCCGTACGTCGACCATGAAGACGATGGTCGCGACCAGGCCGGCGATCTGCAGGAACAGCATCGGGACGAACAGGTTCACGGCGACCGTCACGCCCAGCAGGACCAGCCAGAACACCTTGGTCTGCTTGTCGGTGGCGCGGTACGCGTCCTCACGGGCCATCGCGGCGAAGAACAGCGCCACCACGGCGAGGACGAGCATGGCGAGGTTGAGCAACGACAGCAGAGTGCCGAATGTCGAGAGCAGCATGCTGGACACCGCCTAGAGAGTGGATGTGCGCCTCGCGGCCAAGGTACCCGCACAACGAGCCGGACACCCACAAAGGTGCCCGGCCCGCCGCGGTCGTGGTGCCTGCCCGCCGGCCTACTTCTCGGTGGCCGGGGTGACCTTCTTCGCCGGCGCCTTGCGCGCGGCCGGGGTCTTCTTCGCCGAGGCGGTCTTGGTCTCGGCGGCCTTCGGCTCCTGCGCGCGGGGCTCCGGGTCGGGCTCGACGGCGACGGCGATCTCGTTGATCTCCTCGGCCGCCTCGCCGCGCCACGCCTTCACGCTCTGCTCGCCGTGCTCGGCGACCTTCTCGTACGCCTCGCGCGCCTTGACCGCGTACTCGGCGGCCACGCCGACGCTCCGCAGGGCCAAGTCCTGCGCCTGCTCGGTCAGCTTCTTGAAGTCGGTGTCGAGGGTGCCGAGCACCTCGGTCACCTTCGCCTGGACCGTGGCCTGGGCCTCCTTGGCCTGCGTGGTCACCTTCTCCTGGACGGCCTTCGGGTCGGTGTTGCGTACGGCGTCGATGCGCGCCGGAGCCTCGGCACGCAGCTGCTCGATCAGCGCGGGCACCTTCTTCGCCTTCTGCACGGCGAGGTCCGCGGTGCCGGCGGCGAAGTAGAGGGGAGTCGGGTCGGTGAGGGTCTTGCGCAGGTCATCGGTGATGGCCATGACTGTGGTCCTCCCGGAGCTCAGTTCACTGTGAGGGTGGTGGTGTGGCTGCATCACTGCCGTCGGCCGCGCGGGGACCGCCGGTGACGGCGTCCGTTTCCACGTGCGTCTCGGCGTGCGGTGCGGTGTCCGATGTCGCGTCCGCCGCGTCCGCCGCCTCCGCCGCGTTCTCCTTGCGGAAGGACTCGTAGATCTGGAGCAGCACCTGCTTCTGCCGCTCGTTGATCGACGGGTCGGCGAGGATGACGGCGCGCGTCTCCAGCTCCTCGCGCTCCTGCTCGTCGAGGATGCCGGCCTGGACGTACAGCGTCTCGGCGGAGATGCGCAGCGCCTTCGCGAGCTGCTGGAGGATGTCCGCGCTCGGCTTGCGCAGACCGCGCTCGATCTGGCTGAGGTACGGATTGGACACCCCGGCGGCGTCGGCGAGCTGCCGCAACGACAGCTGCGCGTTGCGCCGCTGCTCGCGCAGGTACCCGCCGAGATTGCCGACGTTGAGTGATGCCATGTCCCGATAGTGCGGCATGGGCGCTAACTTTTGCAAGCGCCCGCTTGCAAAAGTGTGCGCGTGTCCCCCGGACGGCGGCTCACCGCCCACCCGGCCGGGATGTCGGTGCCGTCCGCTTGGATGGGCCCCATGACCGTTCACGACGTGGCCGACGCCCTCCCCGGCATCCCTGCCCCGCGGGACCGGGGATTCCGGTCATGACCTCCGTCGATTCCGCGGTGCGGGCCTCGTGGGAGCGCATCGACGCCTGGTGCGGAAAGCGCCTGCGGCCGACGCCCGTACGGGCTGCTTCGGACGAGCGCAGGCTGCGCGCGATCGAGGCGGAGCTCGCGGTGCCGCTCCCCGCCGGCGTACGCGAATGGTGGGCCCTGGACGGGGTCGGCGCCGACTACTGGATTCCCGGGGCGTTCGCTCCGGTGGATATGGACGAGGCGCTGGAGACGAGGGACATCTGGCTGCTGGTCGCCGAAGAGGAGGGACCGTCGTTCGACGCGCACGGCGAACCGGAAGAGCGCTTCCTGCCCGCGTTCCTGCCGATCGCGATGAACCCCGGCGGCGACGGACTCGTCGTGGACCTGCGGCTCGGCGAGACCCGTGGCGCGGTGTTCCTGTGGGACCACGAGACGTGGGTGCTCGGAGTGCCGTGGTGGGATTCGTTGGCGTCCATGCTCCGGGACATCGCCGACGCTCTCGAAGCGGGAACGCCCGCCCTTCTTCGGCACGCCGCCCTGGGTGGCGGCGAGAGGCCGTGCACGGCCGTCGTGGACGAGGACGGCGGTCTGGCCTGGGAAGCGGCGGCGGACCGCTGAGCGCACCGGAAGGTCCCGGGCGAGCGCCCGTTGCCGGTGGCGGGTGCGGGAGTCCGTCGCGGGCCCATGTACACGGCCCGTCGGGCCTCCAGTACGGTCCCTTGGGCCCCCACCGCCTCCCTCCCCCCATCCACCCCGCCCAGGAACGGTACGCATGACACACGACGCCGGACTGCCCCCGACCGCCCCCGCCTTCGACCACCCGGAGACCCGGCAGGCCTGGCGCCGGGCGCGGCGGCGCGTCGCCGGCGGCCTGGTCGCGCTCCTGCTGCTGACACTCACGGCGCTGGCCCTGGCCGGTCTGTACGCACAGGAGATCCGCGACGCCGGGGCGGGCGTCGTGCCCGCGCTCTTCTGCGGCCTCGTGGTCCCCTGCGCGCTGTACTCCTACGTCGGGTCCCTGCGCCGTCTGCGCCGCATGCGCCACGTGCTGCGCGCCCACCCCTGGCAGCACCGCGAAGGCTGCCGCAAGGAGGCGGGCGTCAGGGACCCGGGCGGCGTGCCCGTGCGGCTGATGACCAGGGAGGGCGGCTGGTCCCGGCAGTTGACGGCCCGTAACCCGCTGCGGTGGAACCGCTGGGACCCGGCGATGGAGCACGGCGTCTGGCTCGCCGGAAGCCCCGCCTCCGGCGCGGTCGTCGCGCTGCCGGGCGGCCGGGGGCTCATGACCCTCGACCGGCGCCCGCGTGACGTCGTGTCACCCCGCCGCCCGGACCGGCGCGACACCGTGGGCAAGGTCACGCGGAAGCCGTGACGGCAGGCGGCGGTACGGCTGGGGGTGGCCGCGCGGTCCCGGCCGCGCGGCTAGGCGCCGGTACGGCCGTCCGCCAGCTCCCGCAGGATGTCGAGGTGGCCGTTGTGGCGGGCGGTCTCCTCGATGAGGTGCAGCAGGATCCACCGCAGGTTCACCCGGCTCCCGTTGCTCCGGGCGCGCTTGGCCTCGGCGTCCAGGTCGTTGTCCTCGACCAGCTTCCGGTAGCGGGCGCTCTGCGCCTTGTACGCCGCCAGCAGATCGGCCAGCGGGATGTCGACGGCGATGCGCATCT
The DNA here is from genome assembly GCF_053610585.1 of Streptomyces sp. NPDC054887. Lineage (NCBI taxonomy): Bacteria > Bacillati > Actinomycetota > Actinomycetes > Kitasatosporales > Streptomycetaceae > Streptomyces > Streptomyces sp. NPDC054887. The sequence continues at coordinate 9,917 of NZ_JBSGYQ010000076.1, forward strand.
CGCGGTCGGGGTCGTCCTCCGTCCAGGGCCCCTCGTCCTCCTCGCCGAGGAACACCACCTGGAACCAGTAGTACTCGACCCAGTGCAGGTGACTGATGAGCCCGCACAGCGTCATCAGCGGTGATCCGGGCAGCGGGGCCCTGCGGGCGTCGTCCTGCGACACGTCGTCGCACTTGGCGCGCGCGGTGGCGCGGACGTAGTCGAGGAAGGTGGCCAGCGAGGCGCGCTCGTCGGGCGTGGGAGGTATGTCGGTTCGTGTCATCGGGGTGAATGTTCTTTCGCCGTACGCCCGTTGTCGAGCGGTTTTGCGCCACCGCGCCCGCCAGGGGCGACCCTGGAAGGTGTCCGGCACCACGACAGGACGGCGATACGGCGAGAAGGAGCGGCACACGTGACACACGAAAACGGCGGTGGCGAGGGCAGCGGCGCGGTGAAACTCAGCCCCACCGGCTGGGTGGCCGAGCAGGCCGAGCTGTACGAGGAGTCCGGCGGCACCAAGGGCACCACCGTGCAGGGCGCGCCCTGCCTGCTGCTGGACTACGTCGGGCGGCGCAGCGGCGCGATCCGCCGCACGGTGCTGATCTACGGGCGCGACGGCGACGACCATCTGGTGGTGGCGTCGAAGGGCGGCTCCGACGAGCACCCCCTGTGGTACCTGAACATCAAGGACAACCCGGACGTGCACCTGCGGGTCGGCCCCGAGCGGTTCCCCGCCCGCGCCGAGACGCTCTCCGCCGAGGAGAAGGCCCGGGTGTGGCCGCTGCTGGTGGACGTGTTCGCGCCGTACGAGAGCTACCAGAAGAAGACGAGCCGCGACATTCCGGTGGTGCGGCTGCGCCGCGCGGACACGTGACCGGCGGGGCCGCCCGGCCCCGGTTCTCTTTCGGACAACCTCGACGCCGTACGCCCGCCCGTCCGACGGCCCGTCCGACGGCCCGTCCGACGGCCCCGGCAGCCCTTGCCGGCGGTGCGGCCCGACGCGCTTGACCTCGACCGCACTTGAGGTCACAGACTCACGGGCACACCGACGAAGTGGGGAGTGCACGGCATGCGCGCGATACAGGTGGCACGGTTCGGCGGACCGGAGGTACTGGTGGAGACCGGTCTGCCGGATCCGGTGGCCGGTCCCGGCGAGGTGGTCGTGGAGGTCTCCGTGATCGACACCATCTACGTCGAGACACAGATCCGGGGCGGCTGGGGCCCGCGGTTCGGCATCGAGCCGCCGTACGTTCCGGGCGGTGCGGCGGCCGGAACGGTCCGCGCGCTCGGTGCGGGCGTGGACCCGGCGTGGGCCGGCCGCCGGGTGGTGGCGGGCCCGGGAACGAGCGGGACGTACGCCGAGCAGGTCGCCGTCCCGGTCGACCGCCTGGTTCCGGTTCCGGACGGCCTCGGCCTGCGGGAGGCCGCCGCGCTGGCGCACGACGGCGTCACCGGCACCGGCATAGCGGAGGCGATCGGCATCCGGGCGGGCGAGCGGGTCCTGATCCTGGGCGCGTCGGGCGGCATGGGCACGCTGCTGGTGCAGATGGCGCACGCGGCGGGGGCGCACGTCGTCGGGGCGGCGCGGGGCAGGCGGAAGCTCGATCTCGTTCGGGAACTGGGCGCCGACGCGGTCGTCGACTACTCCGCCGAGGGCTGGACCGAGCGGGCCCGCGAGGCGCTGGGCGGCACGGGAGCGGACGTGCTGCTGGACGGTGTGGGCGGCGAACTCGGCCTGTCCGCCTTCGCGCTGGTGTCGGACGGGGGCCGCGTCTCGGCGCACGGCGCGCCCAGCGGCGGCTTCGCTCCGATCGACGCCGAGGAGGCGCGGCGGCGCGGGATCACGCTGCGGGGCATCGCCGAGGTCCAGTACGGGGCGCGGGACGTCACCCGGCTGCTGACCGGAGCCCTGGCGGAGGCGGCGGCCGGCCGTCTGCGCCCGGTGGTGGCGGCGACCTTCCCCCTGGCCCGGGCGAAGGAGGCCCACACCGCGATCGAGGCACGCGAGCCGGCGGGCAAGGCACTGCTGACGGTGGAAGGGCGCGGCTGAGGAAACGGTGCCGCCGCCCGGTTCAGGCGCGTGCCGCGGCCCGTACCAGGGCCAGTACCGGGCCCAGGTCACGCACGACCGTGTTCGCCCCCGCCCCGCGCAGTAGTCGTGCGCGGCGGTCGTCGCGCGCGCAGCCGAGGAAACGTACGCCCGCCTCGCGCGCGACGGCCAGGTCCGACAGGTCCTCGCCGATCAGCAGGGCGGCGCCGGGGCCGGCCCCCAGGGCCGCCAGGGCCCGGTCGACGCGGTCCCGGTCCGGTGCGGGGCGGCACGGGTCCGCCGTACGGCCGTACACGTGCGGGGTGAAGCAGCCGGCGAGGCCACGCCCGGCCAGGTACCGCTCCACCGCCGGCGCCGAGTTGTACGACGTGATCGCGAGGGGGACGCCGATCGCGCTCCACGTGCGGATCAGCGGGTCGGCGTACGGCGTGGGCCAGGCCGTGGCGGTGGCGCGCAGCTCCTCGCGGGTGAGCTCGCGTTCCAGGTCGCCCAGCAGGTCGCCGCCGGGGCCGGCGCGGGCCGCCGCGCGCAGGACGGCGTACGGGTCACCGGCGCGTTCGTCCTCCGTCAGTTCCACGGCGTGGCCGTGGCCGCCCAGCCGGCCGGCCAGGCCGTCCGTGACCCGGCGGGCCCGGTCGGCCGCGAACAGCCGGCAGACGGGGCCGTCGAAACCGAAGAGCACGCACGCGGCGCCGGTGACCACTTCCCGCAAGGCCTCGATGGCCGGCGCCGCCGGTCCGGGGTGAGTCGCGTCAGAAGTCACCCGACGAGTGTCGGGGCCGGCGCGCCGGTGTTCCAGAGCGCGTCGGCCCGTGTCGGCCCGTCGACGTGCCGGCGGGCATCCGGCGGCCGGCCTTCACCCCGCACACCGGCCGTCCGGCCCGAGCCCGTCCCGCGCCCCCGCACGCCGGCCGTCCCGCACCCCCGCCCCGCACACCGTTCAGAAGATGTCCGGGCACCACGGCCGCCTCGGCGTGCGGAACACGGCGTCCGCGACGGCGGCGGCGCCCGTCGTCTCCTCCGCGATCCGGCCGAGGGCAGCGAGCCTGACCGCCGACTCGTCGCCCAGGTACAGCGCCCCCAACTCCCGTACGTCCAGCGTCAGATCGGGCGACTGGGCCGAAGGCGCGCAGACCGCCCCGTCGACCGAGGCGTCCAGCCGGAACCGTCCGCCGGACAGCCCCGCCCCGTCGTGCACCTCCAGCACCAGCGAGGCGGGCACGGCGTACGTACGAGCCTCCAGGGCCCGTACGACGTCCAGCAGCCGCACCCACAGGTAGTCCGACTGCGTCACGATCCTCGCGGCCCGCGGATCGGGGAGCAGGAGGGGCAGCAGATCGTCGGCGGCGCGGTGACCCGACCGGACCGTCGTGATCCAGTCGATCGCGCAGAGGAAGTGCCACAGCGCGCGCTCGGCCGCCGGCGACACCGCGATCAGGTCGCTGACGGTCGCCGTGTTGAGCGGCTGCTTGGCGTCGCCCCACTTCTCGTCGGCCCGGTAGACCAGCAGCCCCTCCACCTCGCCGCCCGGCGACCGGTAGACGGCGTAGAACGGCTCGGTCCAGGGTTCGAACGACATCACCACCTGCCCCGTGGCGAGCTGCCACCACCGCTCGTTCCGGTCGACCGCGCCGTGCTGCCGCGCCCGGAAGCGCTCGTGCAGCTCCGGCCCGAGCTTGCGCACGTCGGGCCCGTCGACCAGATCGACCCGGCCCCCGTCGGGCCCGGCCCAGCGCGGGTCGAGCCCCGCACGCGGTACGTCGACCTCCCAGGCGGCGACCGGGGCCGCGGGCCCGAACCCGTACCGCCCGTAGATCGGGTACTCGGCGGCGATCAGCGTCGACAGCACGTCGCCGCGCTCCTTCGCCTCCGCCAGGTCGGCGTTCATCATCCGGCCGAGCAGCCCGCGGCGGCGGTGCGTCGGCGTCACGGTCACGTTCGACACGGCGCTCGCCGGGACGGCCGCGCCGCCGGGCACCGTGAGCAGCTGGGCGAAGGAGCGGTACGTCGCGACGCAGCGCCCGGCGTCGAACGCGCCCCGTACGCGCGGCGAGTACATGTGCGGCAGCCGTTCCGCTGTCTCCTCCGGCGGCAGGGCGGGCGGGCGCAGGAAGCCGGTGGCGAGGGCACGCAGCCAGTCGGGGAACTCGGACTCGGTGATGGGACGGACATCGACACTCATGGGCCCACGCTAGGCACACCGGCCGCCGCCTGTCGCCGCAGTTCACCGTCCGGGGAACGGCCAACTGCGCTGTGCGCCCACGGCGTTCCGCACGCGCGCCGGACGACGCGGGGCGCCGGACCGCCCGTACGCCCCCCACCGGGGCAAAGCACACCCCGGCCCGGCACCGGGAGGCCACCCCCGGCGGCCGACGCCGCGCCCCACGTCAGAACGCCGCGCGTATCTCCCCGACCTCGGCCGCCCCGCCCATCAGCGGCGACCGGCCGATCCGCTCCACCACGGGAACGTCGACCCCGAGCCGCCGCAGCGCCCGTGCCAGCACCGGCCCCAGTGCGCGCGTGGCCCCGTCGTCGACCTTGAACGCCAGGGCGCGGCCGTCCGGCAGGGCCACCGCCTGGACCGCCTCGGCGCCCATCTTGGACAGCGTGCCCGGCACCTCGCGCATCAGCCAGGTGTCGGGGCGGCGCGTGCCGGCGACGTACTCCGGGTGCGCGCGCATCGCGTCCGCGACGCGGCGCTCCGCCGTGCCCGGCTCGGCCAGCACGAAGCTGCGGAAGGCCGTCGCCAGCCCCACCAGGCTGATCCCCATCAGCGGCGCCCCGCACCCGTCCGTGCCGACCGCCGCGACGCGCTCGCCGCTGGCCTCCTCGACCACCCGCAGCACCAGTTGCTGGAGCGGGTGTCCGGGGTCCAGGTAGGAGGCGGCGTCCCAGCCGTTCAGCCCGCACACCGCCAGCATGGCGGCGTGCTTGCCGGAGCAGTTCATCGTGAGCCGCTCGCGCACCCCGCCCGCCGCGAGGTACGACTCGGCCTCCACCGGGTCCAGCGGCAGGTCGGGCGGGGTCTGGAGGTGCGCCTCCGTGAGCCCGGCCTCGGCCAGCATCTTCCGTACGAGATCAAGGTGGAACCGCTCACCGGAGTGGCTCGCCGCCGCCAGCGCCAGCCGTTCGCCCGAGAGGTCGAGCCCGGCCCGCAGGATCGCCGCCGCCTGCATCGGCTTGTTGCTGGAGCGCGGGAAGACCGGGGCGTACGGGTCGCCCATCTCCAGCTCCACGCTGCCGTCCGCCGCCAGCACGACCAGCGAACCCCGGTGGTGGCCCTCGACGAAACCGGAACGGACGACTTCCGCGAGGACCGGGGATATGACCGGGGACGGCGCGGCGGCTGCGGTGCTGGAGGACATCTCGACCTTCCGGGGACGGGTGACAGGACCGGGCTCCCGCAAGGCCGGATCGCGGCCTCAGGTCAGCAGGTCGTCTACTTGTGCTTCCCCATCACGGTACCTGCGGGCGATCTCCGCGCTGCAATCGTCCGCCGTCCGCTGGAGCTGCTGCCGGCGCCGCGAGACCTGCTGTTCGTACCGGACCAGCCGGCCCATCGCCGCGTGCAGTTCCTCGTCGGTACGGGCGGCGAGGTCCGACAGCTCCACGTCGGCCAGCATCTCGGCCGCCAGCAGCCGGAACTCCTCGCTCTGCGGCGTGGACATCGTCACGTGCCGGGCGGACGAGCGGTGGCGCGACGGGGCGTCGGCGAGGATCTCCGAGAGCCGCTCGACGACCGGGGACTCGGGCCCCGTACGCCGCGCCAGCTCGGCCCGCAGAATGTCGATCCGCCCGTGCAGCAGCCGCCGCACATAGCTGAGGTCCGCCTCGTCCCGCTGCGAGTCCCGGCGCAGGCCGCGCAGCTCCGGCAGCCGCAGCACACCGAGATCGCTTCTCCTCCCGCGCTCGGGCGCCGGCAGGCCGCCGCCCATGCTGTCGCCCGTCCGCTGCGCGGGTGGCCGCGCGGCGGAGGCGGCGGACGCCATCTGGATCATCGGCATCGGTACGGGCCCGGGCGACTGCCCGGCGCCAGGTGTGCTCATGGGTGTGTTCCGTCCCCTCGACCGGTGCGGGGCGCGCACCGCCTTGGTGCATCGTGCCACTCATGACGGCGGCTACGCAGGCGCTCTACGCCCGTTCAGCCCCGGATAGATTGGGCCGCATGCGAGCAGTGGTGCAGAGGGTGGACGGCGCGAGCGTCGTCGTGGCCGGACAAACGGTCGGCGAAATCGTGGGCGAGGGACTGTGTGTGCTGGTGGGAGTGACCCACGAGGACACAACGGACAAGGCCGCACAGCTCGCCCGCAAGCTGTGGTCGCTTCGGATCCTTGCGGGGGAGAAGTCCTGCTCCGATGTGAATGCGCCACTTCTGGTCATTTCACAGTTCACTCTCTACGGGGACGCCCGCAAGGGCCGCCGCCCTACCTGGAACGCCGCGGCCCCCGGCGAGGTCGCCGAACCGCTGGTCGACGAGGTCGTCGCGCAACTGCGCGCACTGGGCGCGCGGGTGGAGACGGGCCGGTTCGGAGCGCAGATGCGGGTCTCGCTCACGAACGACGGCCCGTTCACCGTCCTGATCGAGGTCTGAGCCCGGTCGTGGCCCTGGCCCCGGGGCGATGAACCGGGCGGCCCGGTCCCTCCCGCCGCCCCGCCGGCCCTACGGCTCGACGACGACTTCCTGCGCCGCCGCCGTGTTCCCCGCCAGCAGCTCCGCGTCCACCGGCACGTTGCGCTTGACCAGCGCGAGGGCGATCGGGCCCAGCTCGTGGTGGCGGGCCGACGTCGTGACGAAGCCGAGCTGGCGGCCCTCCTCGCCGTCCGCCGCCAGCCGCACCGGCGTACCGGGCGCGGGCAGCAGCACGTCGCTGCCGTCCAGGTGCAGGAAGACGAGCCGCCGCGGCGGCTTCCCGAGGTTCTGCACGCGGGCGACGGTCTCCTGGCCCCGATAGCAGCCCTTCTGGAGGTGTACGGCGCTGCCGATCCACCCCAGCTCGTGCGGGATGGTGCGGTGGTCGGTCTCGAAGCCCAGGCGCGGCCGGTGCGCCTCGACGCGCAGCGCCTCGTACGCCAGGATGCCGACCGCCGGGCCGTGCGCATCCGCGTACGCCTCCAGCTCGGCGCGCGGCAGGAACAGGTCACGGCCGTGCGAGGTCTCCCGTACGGCGACGCCCTCCGGAACGTCGGCGATCGAGCCGGCCGGCAGGTGGACGACCGCGAAGTCCCCGGTCCGGTCGGCCGTCTCCACCCGGTAGAAGAACTTCATCGACTCCAGGTACGCGAGGAGGTCGCCCTGCGTCCCGGGTTCCACGTGCATCCACACCGTCTCGCCGTCGTCGACGAGGTACATCGCGTGCTCGACGTGACCGTTCGCCGTCAGGATCAGCGCCTCGGTGGCCTGCCCCGCCGGCAGATCGCTGACGTGCTGCGTGAGCAGGAGGTGCAGCCAGCTCAGCCGGTCGTCGCCGGTGACGGTGACGACGCCGCGGTGCGAGAGGTCGACGAACCCGGTGCCGCCGGCGAGCACACGCTGCTCGCGGAACAGGTCTCCGTAGTGCGCGGCGACGCCTTCGTCGCGCCCTTCGGCGGGTACGGCGCCCGGCAGGGACAGCAGGGGGCTTGTCGGTGAGTGTCGCAGCATGCTGCCAGCCTACGGCTCGGTAGTTGAAGCTTCCGCGGAAGTGTCCGCCTGATCCGGTGCCGGGGCCCGCGACGCGCACTTCTCGCAGCGCCCGAAGATCGCGAAGTGCTTCATGTCCGTCTCGAACCCGAACGTCTCGCGCAGCTTGGCCGTGAAGTCGGCGGCGATCGCGATGTCGGCCTCGATCACGTGCGTGCAGTCGCGGCAGACCAGGTGGATGTGGTGGTGGCGGTCCGCCAGGTGGTACGTCGGGGCCCCGTGCCCCAGGTGCGCGTGGCTGACCAGCCCCAGCTCCTCCAGGAGCTCCAGCGTCCGGTACACGGTGGAGATGTTGACGCCGGACGCCGTCCTGCGCACCTCGACGAGGATGTCGTCGGGCGTCGCGTGCTCCAGGGCGTCCACGGCCTCCAGGACGAGCTGGCGCTGGGGCGTCAGCCGGTAGCCGCGCTGCCGCAGGTCGCTTTTCCAGTCGGTGCTCACCACGTGCCCAGTGTAGGCAGCGCGGCGAGCGACCGAAGGTGCGTACGGCCTACTCGACCCGCCTGCTCGCCGGGACTACTTGAAGAACGCGATGCCGTCGTCGGGCAGGTCCTTGAGGTCCTTGGCCCACTCGCTCGGGTCGACGACCTTCTTGAGGTGCGCCGACATGTACGGACGGAGCTCGACGTCGGGCGTCGCCTTCTCGCCGACCCACATCAGGTCGCTCTTGACGTAGCCGTACAGCCGCTTGCCGCCGGTGTACGGGCCCGAGGCGGCGGTCCGCGCCACCGCGTCCGTGACCAGGTCGATCTGCGGCTTCTGGTCGGCGAGCTCGCCGTACCAGACCTCGACGACGCCCTGGTCGCGGATCATGACGACCTCGACCTTGCGGTCCTTGTCGACGCGCCAGTAGCCGGACTCGCTCTCCAGCGGCCGGACCTTCTTGCCCTCGTTGTCGAGCACCCACGTGTGCGAGACGTACTCGAGGAAGTCCCGGCCGTCGTGGGTGAAGGTGACTTCCTGGCCGAAGTTGGCCTTCTCGTCACCGGGGAAGTCGAAGACGCCCGCGCCCTCCCAGTTACCGAGGAGGAAGACGAGGGGGACAAGGTCCGGGTGCAGGTCGGACGGAATCTCGATCATGAGCTGCTCAGGCGATCTGTGAGGGGAGGGGTGGGTTAGCGCTGACCCTGGTAGAGCTTCTTCACGGTCAGACCGGCGAAGGCGAGAACACCGACGCAGACCAGAACCAGCAGGGCCTCGAAGAAAATCGTCAGCACGGGGGTTGCTCCTTGCATGGGCGGTGGGCGGTACGGGGGCCGGGCCCCAGCTTAGTCGGCGGGGGCCCGGCGTTCGCTGCGAGGGGCGCGCCCGCTCAGCCGAGGAGCTGATTCTGCAGGACCAGCGTCTGGTGGAAGGGCACGGCGGCCGCGGTGCCCTTCCGCGCATGGACGATGAGGGCGATCATGTCACCGGCCCGGATGTACGCATGGCGGACGTGGACGGCACCGCGCGGCGCCGGCTCGTCGTACACGTACATCTCGGTGGAGGCCGCCATCGCGTCGGACGGGTACGACTCGTCCAGCAGTGCCGCCTCCTCCACCCCGTTCACCAGCAGGTCGGCGTCGGCGCTGCCTCCCATGTGGTCGGAGAAGAACGCCTCGGCGAAGGCGCCGGACTGGAAGCGCACCAGGTAGACGCGCGCGGAGGTGGAGTCCGGCATGGTCCACCCCCGGGCCGTCACGTCGAGCAGACCGCCGTCGGCGAGGTCCTGCGCCATACCGGCCCGCTCCTCCTTGGCGTACTCCGCGAGGAAGAGCGCGGCGGGGGCTCCGTCGTCCGCGCCCTCGAACGCGGGGGCGGGCTTCGCACCCTCCGGGGCGGGCAGCAGCAGGGCCGCCGGGTCGGCGTAGTGCCTCTCACCCGGGTTGCCGTCGTCGAAGGGCCGCTCGGTGCCCGCCGGCAGGGCCGGCTTGGTCAGCTTCGGGTACACCCAGCGGCCGTCGTCCTCGGTTCGCAGCCCGGGAACGTCGGTGCGCTCCCTCTCGGTGATCCCGTACGCGACACCCGCGCCGGACACCCCGAACACGAGCACGGCCGCCGTCCAGCGCAGGACGGCCCGCAGGACGCGTCGGCCGGGCGGGACCGCGGGCGGCTGCCCGGGCACGGGCGGGAACGCGGTGTGATCCGGCGCGGGAGGCGCCGCGGACAGTTGCCCGGTCACACGAACCTCCCGGGGCTCTTGAAACGGTCCAGCTGCTCGCCGAGCATCTTCACGACCTCCGTGGCCTGGAACGGCTTGGTCCCGTACGCGACCGTGCTCACCAGCACATCGCCCTGGTACGCGCTGCAGAACATTCCGTCCAGCTTGGACTTCGCGTCCTTGGGCATCAGGAAGCACTTGGCGTTCTTGAACCCCGGGACCCGGGGACCCTTGGGGAAGATCCCCAGGGCGTTCGCGAACACGCTCTGGAAGTCGGCCAGCGCCCGGCCTGCGCCGGCGCTCTCTATCCGCGCGAGCTGGGTCTCGATGACGAGGTCGCCGTCGGACGTGCGGTAACTGCGCATCGCGATGCCCCGCAGCTCCAGCTTGTCGACCGCCTTGTTGCGCTTGTTGCGCTGCGCGGAGGGCAGACCCCGCGAGCCCTCCTTGAAGACGGCGACCGCCTGCCTCCGCGTGAGGCTGACGTCGTTGCCGTACTTGTCGATGTCGGGGCCCGGTTCGTACGAGTACGGCACCGGCAGCAGGCTGGCGGCGAGCCCTTCCGGTGCCTTGGCGGCGCCTTCGGACTTCGTACCGCCGGCCGGGGCTTCCGGCTCCGCCCAGACGACGGTCGGCGCGGTGCGGTCGGCCTGCGCGAGACGGTCCACGGCCCACAGGCCGCCCCCCGCCGCCGCGGCCAGGGCCAGCACGGCCGAGATCGCGACGAGCAGCCGGCGGTTGTTGGAGCGGGTCTTTGGCGGCTCTGCCGGGGCGTCCTGGGCGGACTCCCCCGGCCCCGCCTCTTCGGGAGGTGGCTGCACGGTCACAGTCGCCCCAACTGCTGCTTGGCTATGGACATGACGGCTTTCTCCGATATCCGGCGGGTGTTGTTCGAGTACCAGATGTCCATGACGACGTCGCCGCGCCGGGCGAGGACGCGGGACTGGTAGACCGGTTCGTATCCGGGCTCGCGGTGCGGTTCGTCGTAGACGTAGACCCGTCCGTTGCCGCTGCCGGGGATCGGCTTCCCGTCGTTGCCGGCGTACGTGGCACGTGGCAGGTAGCTCTGCTGATCGAGGACCCAGTCCTCGGCGTACGTCGCGTGGTCGTCGCGGAACTGGATCAGATTGACGGTGACGAAGACCTCGCCCCGCTCCGACCACGAGGTCGTCGCGATCCGGCGGAAGTCGCCCTCCGCCATGTACCGGAACATCCGGTCGGGCTCCCTGTACTCCTGCGCGAACTCCACGAGCCCTTTCCAGCCCTCGGGCGTCGGCGTGCCGGATCTGGCGCCCGCCGGCTTCTTCACCAGCAGTCTGCGCAGATCACCGTCCGTCTTCGCCCGGCGGTGCGCGTGCAGCGACTGCGGGCTCCCGTGCGGTCCCGCGGCGATCGCCTTCGGGTCGCGCAGGTCCGGCTGGGACAGCGGCGGCAGTGGAGTCGGGTCACGGTCGTACTGCACGGCATAGCCGGTGATCACTCCGGCGACCACGCCGAGCACGGCCGCCGTGGCGATCAGCGCAGTGGTGCGGCCCCTCCCGCGGGGACCTACGGCTGTTGGCTCCCGAGCGGGAGCGGAAGCCGGATCCTGAGGATCAGGGCGAGGTTCTGCTGTGTCCAAGGGGTCCCCCACGAGACCTGAGGCGCAGGTTCCGTTACCTGCGGCGCACTACAGACCAGTGAGGGGCGGCGGCGGTTGTACGGCGGCGGATTACAGTTCGGGCATGGGTAAGAAGCTCGTGATCAAGGTGACTGCCGGGGCCGACGCCCCCGAGCGGTGTTCGCAGGCGTTCACGGTGGCGGCCGTGGCCGTGGCCAGCGGGGTGGAGGTCTCGCTCTGGCTGACCGGCGAGTCCTCGTGGTTCGCGCTGCCCGGCCGGGCGGCCGAGTTCGAACTGCCGCACGCGGCGCCGCTGCCGGACCTGATCGAGTCGATCACGGCGGCGGGTCGGATCACGCTGTGCACGCAGTGCGCGGCGCGGCGCGAGATCACGGAGAAGGACGTGATCGACGGCGTGCGGATCGCGGGCGCCCAGGTCTTCGTCAGCGAGATCATGGCGGACGGCGTCCAGGCCCTCGTCTACTGACCGTCTACTGGCCGCCCGGCTGCCGGGGACGCTTTTTGCCGTCGAGCTCGTCCCACCAGTCGTCGGACTTCGGGTCTCCGGAGGGGTCGTCCCACCAGCGGTCGTCCGGTCCCCGGCGGTTCGCGACCATCGCGGCGACGGGCGGGATGACCATCGCGAGGAAGCACATGCCGACCGCCGCCGGCACGGACCACAGGCGCACCACGGCCCAGGCGGAGACGAAGAGGAAGACGCAGCCGCCCATCAGCAGGAAGTAGGCGCGCCGCCGCCGCGTGTACATACCTCCACCGTACGACCGGAGGGCCGCACCCCGTCCAGTGGCGTCCAACCCCTGGGGTGCGGCCCTCCGGCCAGTAGAGAGCGTCGTCAGACGGCGATCGCGACCTCCGCGAGGCCACCCGTCTGCGCGACGACCGTACGGTCCGCCGTGCCGCCGGGCACCAGCGCGCGCACGGTCCACGTGCCCTCGGCCGCGTAGAAGCGGAACTGGCCCGTGGCCGAGGTCGGGACCTCGGCGGTGAACTCGCCGGTCGAGTCCAGCAGGCGGACGTAACCGGTGACGGGCTCGCCGTCGCGGGTCACGCTGCCCTGGATGGTGGTCTCACCGGGCTTGATCGTCGAGGCGTCGGGGCCGCCGGCCTTTGCTCCACACATGTTGATTCCGTCCTTCGAGTCGCAGGCGAGAGGGGTTACTTGTTGGCGCCGAGCTCGATCGGCACGCCGACCAGCGAGCCGTACTCGGTCCACGAGCCGTCGTAGTTCTTGACGTTGTCGACACCGAGCAGCTCGTGCAGGACGAACCACGTCAGGGCCGAGCGCTCACCGATGCGGCAGTAGGCGATGGTGTCCTTCGCCAGGTCGACCTGCTCGGCCTCGTACAGCGCCTTGAGCTCTTCGTCGGACTTGAAGGTGCCGTCGTCATTGGCGTTCTTGGACCACGGGATGTTGCGGGCGGACGGGACGTGGCCCGGACGCTGCGACTGCTCCTGCGGGAGGTGGGCCGGGGCGAGCAGCTTGCCGCTGAACTCGTCGGGGGACCGCACGTCGACGAGGTTCTGGCTGTTGATCGCGGCCACGACGTCGTCGCGGAAGGCGCGGATCGAGGTGTCCTGCGGCTGGGCCTTGTACTGGGTGGCCGGGCGCTGGGGAACCTCGGCGACCAGGTCGCGGGAGTCGAGCTCCCACTTCTTGCGGCCGCCGTCGAGGAGGCGGACGTCCTGGTGGCCGTAGAGCTTGCAGTACCAGAAGGCGTACGAGGCGAACCAGTTGTTGTTGCCGCCGTAGAGGACGACCGTGGTGTCGTTCGCGATGCCCTTCTCGGACAGGAGCTTCTCGAAGCCGGCCTGGTCGACGAAGTCGCGGCGGACCGGGTCCTGGAGGTCCTTGGTCCAGTCGATCCGGATCGCGTTGCGGATGTGGTTCTTCTCGTACGCCGAGGTGTCCTCGTCCACCTCGACGATCGCGACCTTCGGGTCCTCGATGTGGGCCTCGACCCAGTCTGCGTCGACCAGGACGTCGCTGCGGCTCATGCTGTTCTCCTCCGGGGCAGTGTGCGGCGGTTATGCGCGAGGGGCTGTGCGGGTACGCCGACGCGCGGAGGCGCGACGGTGGACGACCGCACGGGTGGGTGGCCCTGACTTCGACTGCACCAGTTCGGTCGGTCGGTCCTGGGGCCGGGGAAGGCGGGTGCCGGGCTGTGCCGGTCGGAGCCCGCTCAGGCAGTGCGACAGAGCATGGCGGCGACGCGGCACAGGTCTACTGCCCGCCGCTTCGTGAGGTCCGCCTGTCGCTGCTGCATGGGACCGATCGTAGGGAGGTGACGACCGGCATGTCACCGGCGTGTCGGATGCTGAGACGCGATCGTCCGCGATACGGGACGAGATGCGGGCGGCGGGCCCCGGACCCGGCCCGCGGGCGGCCTGCGACCGCCCGCTGCCTGAGGGGCGGACGCCGCCGTCTCACTATCCGGCGAGACCGACGTCCGTGCCGGTCACGGTGATCTCCAGGCCGTCCTTCGTCGATTCGGCCTTCTCCAGCTTCAGCCCTTCGGGAAGGCCGCTGATCCGCCGGTCGAAGTCGGTCTTCTCCCGGACCTGCTCCTCGATGCCGGGCAGCCCCTCGCCCGGTACCTCGTCCGCCCGCACCCGGATCGTGGAGCCGTCCACGACGCTGACGGTGGAGATGACACTGCGGGTGATCTCACGGCCGAGGATCTCGGCGGAGCCGGTGACCTTCACCTTGCCGTCGCCTCCGTAGGAGACCGGGAAGGAGCTTTCCGAGGCCGCGGTCAGGTCCTCGTACGAGATCCGCGCCGAGCCGGTGGCGCGGTCCGCCGTCGCGTCGGAGAAGCCGCTGAAGCTGCCCCGCACGCGCACGTCGTGCAGGGCGGCGGTCAGCTCGCTGACGCGGACCGTGCGGCCCTCCGCGCTCGCCTCGACGCCGTCGACGGTGACGTCGACCTGGTCGAAGTGCTTCGACGCGACCTGGGTGAGGAAGGGGAAGCCCTTGATCGACACGTCGACGGTGCCGGTCAGGCCCTGGCGGCTCTTGACCCGCTCGGCGACCTCGGACTCGGCGTAGTTGAGCGCGAGGCGGTCCAGGGCGACGAACACGCCACCCAGGATCACGCCGACGACGAGGAGTATTCGCAGTGCACGCATGGCTTACAGGTCCCCCACAACTGATCGGTTCCGTCGCACTCGCCCAAGCCCCCTCGGCGATCACGAGCCTACTGCCAGGTAAGCACAGGCGTCAGGCGACGGCCCTGCCGATCAGATAGACGGCGGGCGCGGCGGCGGTCAGCGGCAGCGCCACCCCGGCCGTCATGTGGACGAACCGGGAGGGGTAGTCGTAGCTGGCCACGCGCAGGCCGACCAGCGCGCAGACGCCGGCCGCGAGACCCAGCAGCGCGCCCTCGGAGCCCATGTCCGTCATTCCGCCTGCGGCGATCCCGGCGCCGGCGGCGGCGAGCAGCGCGACCACGACGGAGGGGATCCCGGACAGCGGCAGGGCGCGGCCCAGCACGGCGACGGCCACGGCCACGCCGCCGACGGTCACCGCCTCGGGGGCCGCCGCGAGGTGGCCGGCGGCGACGACGGCCAGCGCGGCCGAGGTCACGGTGGCGGTCAGGCCGTACATCCGCTCGTCGGCGGAGGCGCGGTTGCGCAGTTGCAGCACGAGGGTCAGCAGCACCCAGACGCCGAGCGTGCCGATGATCGCGGCGGGTGCGTGCGCGGCGTCGACGGCGAGCAGCGCGATGTCGGCGGTGACTCCGCCGAGGAAGGCGAGCGCGATGCCCTGGCGGGCGGGCCACATGCCGTTGAGCCGGAACCAGCCGGCGGCGGTGACCGCCTGGAGCAGTACGAGCGGTACGAGCAGCGCGTACGGGCCGACGGCCGCCGCGCCGGCGAGCAGCAGCGCGAGCACGGCCGTCAGCGCGGCGGGCTGCATCCCGGGCGCGATGATCGGCGACCGGCCCTCGGCGCGGGCGCGCTGGGCGTCCGTGAGCCGGACGTTGCCGCCGGTCGTGGCGGCGCCGTACGCGGCCGGGCCGGCAGCCGGGGCGGCGGCGGGCGCGGGTGCGTACGCCGCGGCGGACGCCTGGGCCGGCGCGGCCCCGTACGCCTCCGGCGCGGGTTCGTACGCGGGCTCGTAGGCGGGCTCGTAGGCGGCCGGGCCCGGCCGGGGGGCGGCGCCGGCGGGCTCGTACGCCCCCGTGTGCGGCTCGTACGGCGTCGGGCCGGCCTGGTACGGGGCGTACGGCGAGCCCTGCGTCTCCGGCGGCAGCGGATACCCGCCGTTCCCGTCCGGCGGGTACGCCGTGCCGGCGGCGCCGGGGGCCGGCTCGTGCGGCCGGTACGGCTGCTGCACCGGCTGGTACTGGGTGTCCCAGGTCTCCCCCTCCCAGGTCTGGGTGGGGGGCTCCTGCGCGGCCGGCGCGTGCAGGCCCTCGCGCGGGTCGTGGCCGTCGTACGGCGGGTAGGGCTGCTGGTTGCTCATGGTGTGGTGGTCATCCTCCTGCGAACGGCGGGAGCACCTCGACCGTGCCGCCCTCGGCCAGCCGTACGGTCTCATGACCGCGGGTCCCGACGGGGTCGCCGTCGATGAGGAACGAACACCGCTGGAGTACGCGGGTCAGCTCCCCGGGGTGCCGCTCGCGCACCGCGTCGAGCGCCTCGGCGAGCGTCTGCGCCGTGTACGGCTCCTCTGCGGTGCCGGCGGCGGCCTTGGCCGCCGCCCAGAAGCGGATGGTGCCCACTGCCATAGCGGCGCTCCTTTCGTCGGCTTCCATGATGAGCTATGCCGCCGCGAGCCAGGCGCCGATGCGGGTGAGCAGTGTCTCCTCGGCCGCGTTCTCGGCGTGGCCCATGCCGGGGACAATCCACAGTTCGCCGCGGCCGGCCGCCGCGGCGAGCGCCCGGGGGTGGTCCAGGGGGAAGTACGGATCGCGGTCGCCGTGCACCACGAGCAGCGGCGTGGCGCCGAGCCGGGCCGCCGCCTCGACCGGCGAGAGCGGTACGGGGTCCCAGTCGCGGTCGTGGATCCGGGTCCGCAGTCCGAAGCGTCCGACGAGCCGCCCGGCGGGCCGGGTGACCACCCAGTGCAGCCGCCGCATCGGCGCCGTACCCCGGTAGTACCAGCGGGCGGGAGCGCTGACCGCGACGACGGCGTCGGCGCGGGCCGACACCTGGTCGGCGGAGCGCGCGGGGTCGTGCCGGGGTCGCGCGGATTCCCGGGCGGCGCGCACGGGGTCACGGCCGGCGCTCTGCGCGGCGCCGTCCGCCGGTCGCGCATCCGTGCGCCCCCGGTGCGGCACGCCGCCGCCCGGGGCGCCGCCGCCCGCCTCGTCCCGGTACAGCGCCGCGTGGCGGACGACGACCGAGCCGCCCATCGAGAAGCCGACCGTCAGCACCCGCTCGTGCCCCAGCGAGCGGGCCCAGCGGACCGCCGCCGCCACGTCGAGCACCTCCCGGTCGCCGACCGTGGAGCGGCCCCCGGAGCCGCCGTGCCCGCGGAAGGAGAAGGTGATGACAGCGCCGTACCGCCGGAATACGCGGGCCGCCCGCCGCACCGCCGGACGGTCCACCGACCCCGTGAAACCGTGCGCCACGACGATCGCGGGACCGGCCCCGCCGCCGTCCGCCGGCTCGTACAGCGCCTCGATCCTGACCCCGTCCCGCGCCCGCAGAACCGTTCGCCGGGCGGCCCCAGGGACGGCCGCCCCGTCCTGCCCCGACGCCGCGCGCCGGAAGCCGTGCGTGATCGAAGGAACACGCGTTCTGCGGTCGTGACCCTCCGGTACGGAACTCATGTGGGCTATTCTGCTGGGCATAGGACCTGGGCAACGTTGCCCCCGGGTCCTTTTGTGTTTTCTGTCCGTTGTTACGGACAGATGACGCGGCGCGGTCCCAGGGCGCGGGGCCGACCGTCGAAGCAGTGCCGCATACGTCCTCGCAGGGACCGAGGAGGAACCGACGTAATGGGCAAGCGAACCGTGCACGACCGGACGACCCGGGCAGGTGGCCGACGATGAGTTCTCTGCTGCTCCTGACCAATGCCCTTCAGCCGTCGACGGAGGTGCTCCCCGCCCTCGGCCTGCTGCTGCACAGCGTGCGGGTGGCTCCCGCCGAAGGCCCGGCCCTCGTCGACACCCCTGGTGCCGACGTCATCCTGATCGACGGCCGCCGCGACCTCCCGCAGGTCAGGTCGCTGTGCCAGCTGCTGCGGTCCACCGGACCCGGCTGTCCTCTGATCCTCGTCGTCACGGAGGGCGGTCTCGCGGCCGTCACCGCCGACTGGGGCATCGACGACGTGCTGCTGGACACGGCCGGACCGGCCGAGGTCGAGGCGCGGCTGCGCCTGGCGACCGGCCGCCAGCAGATCACCTCGGACGACAGCCCGATGGAGATCCGAAACGGCGACCTGTCGGTCGACGAGGCGACCTACAGCGCGAAGCTCAAGGGGCGGGTCCTGGACCTGACCTTCAAGGAGTTCGAGCTGCTGAAGTACCTGGCGCAGCACCCCGGCCGCGTCTTCACGCGCGCCCAGCTCCTCCAGGAGGTCTGGGGCTACGACTACTTCGGCGGCACCCGGACGGTCGACGTCCACGTACGGCGGCTGCGGGCGAAGCTCGGCCCCGAGCACGAGTCGCTCATCGGGACGGTCCGCAATGTGGGCTACCGCTTCGTGACACCGGAGAAGGTCGAGCGGGCGGCGGCCGAGGAGGCCCGCGCCAAGGCGGCGCGGAAAGCGGAGCCGGCGGACGTCACCCAGGTGGCGGACACGGCCGCCCGGGAGGAAGAGGCCGTACGGCCTGCCCGGCGGTAGGTCCCCCCGCGTAGACTGCCGCGCGTGGCCAAGGTGACGCGGGACGATGTGGCGCGACTGGCGGGGACTTCGACCGCGGTCGTCAGTTACGTCATCAACAACGGACCCCGGCCGGTCGCCCCGGCCACGCGCGAGCGTGTCCTCGCCGCGATCAAGGAACTCGGCTACCGGCCGGACCGGGTCGCGCAGGCCATGGCGTCCCGCCGCACCGACCTCATAGGCATGATCGTCCCCGACGCGCGGCAGCCGTTCTTCGCCGAGATGGCGCACGCGGTCGAACAGGCCGCCGCCGACCGCGGGAAGATGGTCCTCGTCGGCAACTCCGACTACCGCGACGAGCGCGAGGTCCACTACCTGCGGGCCTTCCTCGGGATGCGCGTCTCCGGCCTGATCCTGGTCAGCCAGGGCCCCAGCGAATGGGCGGCCGCCGAGATCGAGGCGTGGGACGCCCGGGTGGTCCTGCTGCACGAGCGGCCGGAGACGATCGACGACGTGGCGGTCGTCACGGACAACATCGGCGGCGCGCAGCTCGCGACCCGCCACCTCCTGGAGCACGGCCATCCGTACGTCGCCTGCCTCGGCGGCATGGAGTCGACCCCGCTGATCGGCGACCCGGTGGCCGACCACGTCGTCGGCTGGCGCCGGGCGATGCAGGAGGCGGGGCGGTCCACCGAGGGCCGTCTCTTCCACGCCCTCTACAACCGGTACGACGCCTACAAGGTGGCCCTGGAACTGCTGGCCGGGCCGGACCGGCCGCCGGCGATCTTCTGCTCCACGGACGACCAGGCGATCGGCGTCCTGCGGGCCGCGCGCGAGCTGCGCATCGACGTGCCGGGCGAGCTGGCGGTGGCGGCGTTCGACGACGTGAAGGAGGCGGCGCTCACCGATCCGCCGCTGACGACGGTGTACTCCGACCGGCCCGCGATGGCGCGGGCGGCGGTGGACCTGGTGCTGGACGACTCGCTGCGGGTCGCGGGCTCGCGCCGCGAGCGGCTGAAGCAGTTCCCTTCGGCGCTGGTGGTACGCCAGTCCTGCGGCTGCCCCGCGACGTAACGCCGGCAGCCTGCCGCCCCTCCCCTGGTACGCCCCACCTTTACATGGGGCATACACGCTTCTGTCGGGCTTCTCAGCGGCTCCTCAGACGGTTCTCATGTCCTCGGGCCACGCTCTGGGACATGACCGAGAGCCCCCGCCGCAGCGGCGAACACCCCGAGCCCGAGCAGCAGACCGCGTTCCCGTACGGCGGCGTGTACCCCCCGCCGCCCTCGTACGCGCCCGCGTCCCCGGCGCCGGGCCACCGGCGGGCGCGGCGGCCGGTCGCCCTCGTCGCCGCGGTCGCCATCGTCGCCGCCGCCGTCGGCGGCGGAGCCGCGGCCTTCGCCGGGCGCCTGTCCGCCCCGGACTCCGTCGCCGGCGGTGGCGCCGTCACCGGTACGAACGTGTCCCGGAGCAGCGGGGGCACCGTCGCGGGGGTCGCGCGGGCCGTGAGCCCGAGCATCGTGGAGATCAGCGCGACGTCGGCGTCGGGCGCCTCCACCGGCTCCGGCGTGATCGTCACCGCCGGCGGGGAGATCGTCACCAACAACCACGTCGTCTCCGGCGCCTCCTCCGTCAAGGTCCGGCTGCACGACGGCAGGACGTACACCGCCGACGTCGTCGGCACCGACCCCGGAAAGGACCTCGCTCTCGTCGAGCTGCGGGGTGCGAGCGGCCTGAATGCGGCGGCGCTCGGGGACTCCGGCGACGTGAAGGTCGGCGACGAGGTGGTGGCCATCGGTTCGCCCGAGGGCCTGACCGGAACCGTGACCAGCGGCATCGTCTCCGCGCTCGACCGGGACGTCACCGTGTCGAAGGACGAGGGCTCCGGGCAGGGGCAGCGGGGCGGGGGCAGCACCGAGTGGCCGTTCGAGTTCGGCGGGCAGGAGTTCAACGGCGACACCGGCTCGTCGAAGACGACGTACAAGGCGATCCAGACCGACGCCTCACTCAACCCGGGGAACTCCGGGGGCGCCCTGATCAACATGAACGGCGAGATCATCGGCATCAACTCCGCGATGTACGCGCCCAGCGGAGCCGGCGGTTCCGCGGCGGGCAGCGTCGGCCTCGGCTTCGCCGTCCCCGTCGACACGGTCAAGGCGGACCTGAAGGAGCTCCGTGCCGGGGGCGACGGCTGATCCCGCCCCGCGTGCGAGTCTGGGAGCGGCCGAGCACCCGCGGCCGCCCCCGCGCCCGGCCGGGCACCCACCGCAGCGCCCACCCGGCCGACACCCACCGCACCCACCGCACCCACCAGAGGCAGGCCGAGGAAGCCCGATGAACACCCCCGCCGAGCGCATCCTGATCGTCGACGACGAGCCCGCCGTGCGCGAGGCCCTCCAGCGCAGTCTCGCCTTCGAGGGGTACGGGACGGAGGTCGCCGTGGACGGCGTCGACGCGCTCGCGAAGGCGGCGTCGTACGCACCGGACCTGATCGTCCTGGACATCCAGATGCCGCGCATGGACGGCCTGACGGCGGCCCGCCGCATCCGCTCGTCCGGCGACACCCTCCCCATCCTGATGCTGACCGCCCGCGACACCGTCGGCGACCGCGTGACCGGGCTCGACGCCGGCGCCGACGACTACCTGGTGAAGCCGTTCGAGCTCGACGAGCTGTTCGCGCGCATCCGGGCGCTGCTGAGGCGCAGCGCGTACACGGCAGGACCGGCGGGCGGCGAGGAGGGGCCGGGGCACCTGCTGTCCTTCGCCGATCTGCGGATGGACCTGGCGACGCGCGAGGTGACGCGGGGCGGCCGGCCGGTGGAGCTGACCCGCACGGAGTTCACGCTCCTGGAGATGTTCCTCGCCCACCCGCGCCAGGTGCTGACGCGCGAGCAGATCCTCAAGGCGGTCTGGGGCTTCGACTTCGAGCCGAGTTCCAACTCGCTCGACGTGTACGTCATGTACCTGCGCCGCAAGACGGAGGCGGGCGGCGAGCCGCGCCTGGTGCACACCGTGCGGGGTGTGGGGTACGCGCTGCGGGGCGAGGCGTGAGCGGTGCGACGCGCAGGTTCCGGACGCTGCCGCTGCGGTCCCGCCTCGCGCTGCTGACCGCGACCGCCGTGGCGATCGCGGTGGCGGCGGTGGCGGCGGCCTGCTGGTTCGTGACGCGGGAGCAGTTGGAGGACCAGCTGGACGCGTCGCTGCGCAACGTCAAGGTGGGCGACGACTACGTGCGCAACCTGCGCCTCGGCTGCGCGGGCGGCAACGCCGCCGTACAACCTCTGGGCACGTACGTCGTGCAGCTCGTGCCCGCCTCGGGCGAGCCCTGCTCCTCCCCGGTCGCGCCGATCCCCGTGCAGGACGCCGACGTCGCCGTGGCCACCGGTGAGCGGGACAGCGCCCTGCACACCACCGAGGCCGCCGACGGCGAGGAGATGCGCGTCTTCACCTACCCGTACCCGAACTTCCGCCAGGACCTGCTCCCCGGCCCGCCGTTCGCGGTCTCCATCGCCCGCCCGATGAGCGAGGTCGACGATCCGCTCGGCTCCCTCGCCTGGGTGCTCCTCGCCCTGTCCGGCATCGGCGTCCTGGGCGCCGGCGCCACCGGCCTGCTGGTCGCCCGGGCCGGTCTGCGGCCCGTCGACCGGCTCACCGACACCGTCGAGCACGTGGCGCGCACGGAGGACCTGACGGTACGCATCCCCGTCGACGGCGAGGACGAGATCGCCCGCCTCTCCCGCTCCTTCAACGCGATGACCGGCGCCCTGGCCTCGTCCCGCGACCGCCAGGCCCAGCTGATCGCGGACGCGGGCCACGAACTGCGGACCCCGCTGACCTCCCTGCGGACGAACGTGGAACTGCTCGCCCGCAGCGACGAGACCGGCCGGGCGATCCCGCCCGCCGACCGGGCGGCGCTCATGGCGTCCGTCAAGGCCCAGATGACCGAACTGGCGTCCCTCATCGGGGACCTCCAGGAACTCGCCCGGCCCGACACCGCCGACGAGGCCGGCCCGCTGCGGGTCGTCGCGCTGCACGAGATCGCCGCCACGGCGCTGGAACGCGCCCGGCTGCGCGGCCCGGAGCTGACGATCGGCGCGGACCTCTCGCCCTGGTACGTACGGGCCGAGCCGGCCGCGCTGGAGCGGGCGCTGGTGAACGTGCTCGACAACGCGGTGAAGTTCAGCCCGCCGGGCGGCACGGTCCGGGTGACCCTGGAGCAGGGGACCCTGACGGTGCGCGACCACGGCCCCGGCATCCCGGAGAGCGAACTCCCGCACGTCTTCGAACGCTTCTGGCGATCCCCGTCCGCCCGTGCCCTGCCCGGTTCGGGCCTCGGCCTGTCGATCGTGGCCCGTACGGTCCAGCAGGCGGGCGGCACGGTGACGCTGCGCCGCCCGCCGGGCGGCGGAGACGGCACGGAGGCCCTGATCGAGCTGCCGGGCGCGGCGACGCCGCCGCCGGCGGCGGCCACGTGAAGCGGGGCGGCGCCCGTACCGGAC
>NZ_JBSGYQ010000077.1:0-32425 GCF_053610585.1 Streptomyces sp. NPDC054887
GAACTTTCGTTCCGGGGCCACCCCTTCAGGCGCTCAGAGCGCGGTCACGCGTCCTTCGACAGGTTCGGGCCGGCGCTGCCGCCCGTCGCCTGCTCGATCGGGGGGACGTCGGGCAGGGCCGACTTCTCCTCGCCGCGGAAGGTGAACTTCTTCGCCTCACCCTCGCCCTCGACGTCGACGACCACGATGTGGCCGGGACGCAGCTCGCCGAAGAGGATCTTCTCGGACAGGATGTCCTCGATCTCCCGCTGGATCGTCCGGCGCAGCGGCCGGGCGCCCATGACCGGGTCGTAGCCCTTCTTCGCGAGCAGCGACTTGGCTTCCGAGCTCAGCTCGATGCCCATGTCGCGGTCCTTCAGGCGCTCGTCCACCTTGGCCAGCATGAGGTCGACGATCTGGATGATGTCTTCCTCGGTGAGCTGGTGGAAGACGACCGTGTCGTCGACACGGTTGAGGAACTCGGGCCGGAAGTGCTGCTTCAGCTCTTCGTTGACCTTGTTCTTCATCCGCTCGTACCCGGTCTTGACGTCGCCCTGGGCGGCGAAGCCCAGGTTGAAGCCCTTGGAGATGTCCCGGGTCCCGAGGTTGGTCGTCATGATGATGACCGTGTTCTTGAAGTCCACGACCCGGCCCTGGGAGTCGGTCAGGCGACCGTCTTCCAGAATCTGGAGCAGGGAATTGAAGATATCGGGGTGGGCCTTCTCGACCTCGTCGAAGAGAACGACGGAGAACGGCTTGCGGCGCACCTTCTCGGTGAGCTGCCCGCCCTCTTCGTATCCCACGTAACCGGGGGGAGATCCGAAGAGACGGGAAACCGTGTGCTTCTCGCTGAACTCCGACATGTCGAGGGAGATCAGCGCGTCCTCGTCGCCGAAGAGGAATTCGGCGAGCGTCTTGGAGAGCTCCGTCTTACCGACACCGGACGGGCCGGCGAAGATGAACGAGCCACCGGGGCGCTTCGGGTCCTTCAGGCCGGCTCGCGTACGGCGGATCGCCTGCGAGAGGGCCTTGATGGCGTCCTTCTGGCCGATGACGCGCTTGTGGAGCTCGTCCTCCATGCGCAGCAGGCGGGAGGACTCCTCCTCGGTGAGCTTGAAGACCGGGATGCCCGTGGCCGTGGCCAGGACCTCCGCGATCAGCTCCTCGTCCACCTCGGCGACGACGTCCATGTCGCCGGCCTTCCACTCCTTCTCGCGCTTGGTCTTGGCCGCGAGGAGCTGCTTCTCCTTGTCCCGAAGGGAAGCCGCCTTCTCGAAGTCCTGCGAGTCGATCGCGGACTCCTTGTCCCTGCGGACACCGGCGATCTTCTCGTCGAACTCACGGAGGTCCGGCGGCGCGGTCATCCGGCGGATGCGCATCCGGGAACCGGCCTCGTCGATCAGGTCGATCGCCTTGTCCGGCAGGAAGCGGTCCGAGATGTAGCGGTCGGCCAGGGTGGCCGCCGCGACGAGCGCGGAGTCCGTGATGGACACGCGGTGGTGCGCCTCGTAACGGTCGCGCAGGCCCTTGAGGATCTCGATCGTGTGGGGGAGGGAAGGCTCCGCCACCTGGATCGGCTGGAAGCGGCGCTCGAGGGCCGCGTCCTTCTCGAGGTGCTTGCGGTACTCGTCGAGCGTCGTGGCGCCGATGGTCTGGAGCTCACCACGGGCCAGCATCGGCTTCAGGATCGAAGCCGCGTCGATCGCGCCCTCGGCGGCGCCCGCACCCACCAGGGTGTGGAGCTCGTCGATGAACAGGATGATGTCGCCGCGGGTGCGAATCTCCTTGAGGACCTTCTTCAGGCGCTCCTCGAAGTCACCGCGGTAGCGGGAGCCGGCGACGAGCGCGCCGAGGTCCAGGGTGTAGAGGTGCTTGTCCTTGAGGGTCTCGGGCACCTCGCCCTTGACGATCGCCTGGGCCAGTCCTTCGACGACCGCCGTCTTGCCGACGCCGGGCTCGCCGATGAGGACCGGGTTGTTCTTGGTACGGCGGGACAGCACCTGCATGACCCGCTCGATCTCCTTCTCGCGCCCGATGACCGGGTCGAGCTTGGATTCGCGGGCGGCCTGCGTCAGGTTGCGGCCGAACTGGTCCAGCACGAGGGAGGTCGAGGGTGTGCCCTCGGCCGGACCGCCGGCGGCGGCGGTCTCCTTGCCCTGGTAACCGGAGAGCAGCTGGATGACCTGCTGGCGCACCCGGTTCAGGTCGGCGCCCAGCTTCACGAGGACCTGGGCGGCGACGCCCTCGCCCTCGCGGATCAGGCCGAGCAGGATGTGCTCCGTACCGATGTAATTGTGGCCGAGCTGGAGGGCCTCGCGGAGCGAAAGCTCCAGGACCTTCTTGGCACGGGGGGTGAACGGAATGTGACCGGACGGAGCCTGCTGGCCCTGGCCGATGATCTCCTCCACCTGCTGGCGGACCGCCTCGAGCGAAATCCCGAGGCTCTCCAGGGCCTTAGCGGCGACACCCTCACCCTCGTGGATAAGGCCCAGGAGGATGTGCTCGGTGCCGATGTAGTTGTGGTTGAGCATCCGGGCTTCTTCCTGAGCCAGGACGACAACCCGCCGCGCGCGGTCGGTGAACCTCTCGAACATCGTTAATCGCTCCTCAGAGCGGTCGGTCAGTGAGGGGTCGGTCCCCTCCCAGTCCTTCCGCATGCTAGTCCCGTAGGACGGGACAGCTCATTCCAACTGCCGACATCCGTCCGGATCACCCCCGCCTCCGCGGGGAATCGAGCTGCCGAACAGCCGACACCTGCTCCAACCTGATGGTGGGAGACGATGTTCCCGCAGGCCAAGCAGATACCCGTTCCTCCACTACGCCGATGGCGAACGTGAGACGGTTCGACACGCGTGTCGACCCTTCCCACTAGGAATGTCTTACCCGCAGCCACTGACACTCCATGCGGCGCGCGCCGTTTCCCTCAGCTACGGGCGAACATCCTTGCGCCGCCGAATGCCTCCGCACGCCCCCGTGGCATCAACGCAAAGCAACCGGTGATCCACGGAGCGTAACCCCACGGCCGTTCAGGAGTTGGTCCGGACATGACGCCCACGGTTCCGTTCCCGCGCACGCCGCCGTCACAGCCGGCGCAGCCGTCACAGCCTCCGACGCCCGACGGTATCGCGCGCTGGTACGAGAACGAGCTCGGCTGGGCCACCGCGGCGAGCGCCGACGGCCGCACGGTGCGGTTGCTGACCGGGCTGCGCTTCGACGTCCTGGAGCTGCCCGCGGACGCGGGTTTCGCCGTACTGCGGCGTCACGCGGGGCTCACGGGTCCCGTCGCGCTCATGGGGCGGCGGATGCGGCTGCTGGTGGCAGCGGGCAGCGCCGAGGAGCTCCCCGGGCTGCTGGACTGGCTGGAGTGGGGCGGCGTGGCCCTCGACCTGCGGGCACTGGGGGCGGGCGGGCGGATGACCGCGCCCTCGCCGCCGGGGCGGGCCTGCGCGCAGGGGGCCGCCGTATGGCTGCGGCCCCCCGAGCCGCGGCACGAGGTGGAACCGACACTTCCGGCCTTCGCCGGACTCGGGTGCCGTGGGGAAACACCCGATCTCGTACGTCTTGTGGGCACGGCGGCGACGGAATGCCACCGGGCCCGGTTGTCGCGTACGAATTCCGCTCACGCGAATGCTCAGCCGTTGGCCTTCTCGTAGGCCTCACGGATGTCGGCCGGGACGCGGCCGCGGTCATTCACGTTGTAGCCGTTCGCCTTGGCCCACTTACGGATCTCGGCGGTGTTCTGGTTGCCGCCCGCCGCGGCGCGCGTCTTACCGCGACCGGAAGCCGCACGGCCACCGGTGCGCCGACCGCTCTTGGTGTACGGGTCGAGCAGACCGCGGAGCTTGTCCGCGTTCGCGGTGGTGAGGTCGATCTCGTAGGTCTTGCCGTCCAGAGCGAACGTCACGGTCTCGTCCGCCTCGCCGCCGTCGAGGTCATCGACAAGAAGGACCTGAACCTTCTGTGCCACCGGATTTCCTTTCAT
This sequence comes from Streptomyces sp. NPDC054887, assembly GCF_053610585.1. Taxonomy (NCBI): domain Bacteria; kingdom Bacillati; phylum Actinomycetota; class Actinomycetes; order Kitasatosporales; family Streptomycetaceae; genus Streptomyces; species Streptomyces sp. NPDC054887. The sequence goes on from NZ_JBSGYQ010000077.1 coordinate 3,962, forward strand.
CGAAAATGCAGTACGCGGAAAGGAAACCGCTTTTCCCTGGAAAACACAAACCCCCGGTGGAGGTTCAGTACTGCGAGAAGACGGGAAACGTGCGCGTTTCGGACATAGGGCTCCGACGGCTTCTGACGATCACAGGTGCAGAAGCATCCGGCTGTTGCCCAAGGTGTTCGGCTTCACCCGTTCGAGACCCAGGAACTCCGCTACGCCCTCGTCATAGGAACGCAGCAGCTCGCTGTAGACATCTCCGTCGACCGGCGCCTCTCCGATCTCGACGAAGCCGTGCTTCAAGAAGAACTCGACTTCGAAGGTGAGGCAGAAAACCTTGCGGACACCGAGCCAGCGCGCGGTCTGGAGCAGCTTGTCCAGCACCTGGTGCCCCACTCCGGCGCCCTTGAACGAGGGATCGACGGCGAGAGTGCGGACTTCGGCGAGGTCTTCCCACATCACGTGCAGCGCCCCGCAGCCGACCACGGTGGCGTCCTCGTCGCGTTCGGCGACCCAGAACTCCTGGATGTCCTCGTAAAGCGTCACGTTCGCTTTGTCGAGCAGGATCCGCTTCTGCGCGTACGTGTCGACGAGACTGCGCACGGACGGCACATCACTGGTCCTCGCACGCCGGACGGTGACGGCTTTTCGCTCTGACGGCATACGTCGACGCTATCGCCCCGGGCCCCCGGGGCTCTCGCCACCCTCCGCGGGTGGCGCGGGTTCCACGGGATCGGTGCGCTGCACGACGCGCATCGCGTCTTCGAGGGCGTCGCGCTGCTCCGCGGACATCATGCCGAAGAAGGCCACCAGTGCCGCCGCGGGGTTGTCACTCGTCGACCAGGCTTCGTTCATCAGTGCGGCCGAGTAGGCGGCGCGGGTGGAGACAGCCGTATATCGATAGGCGCGGCCCTCGACTTCCCTGCGGACCCAGCCCTTCTGATGGAGATTGTCCATTACGGTCATGACCGTCGTGTAGGCGATGGACCGTTCCTTCTGAAGGTCTTCCAGGACTTCCCTGACGGTGACCGGGCGGTTCCACTGCCAGACGCGCGTCATGACCGCGTCTTCCAGCTCTCCCAATTGGCGAGGCACACCGCCACCATAGTAGGAGAAATCGGTAATGGCTGGTTATTTGCGCAGCGAAAAGGGCGTACGGCTCGAAATGAGCCGTACGCCCTCGTGAAGCGGGGGGCCGGTCAGGCGTCGCCGGGGTGCGGCCGGCCGGCCTGGCGGGCGCTCTCCGCCCGGGCCAGCGTGGCGTCCACGGCGGCGTCCTCCTTGGCCTTGTTGGAGCCGCCCTGCGTCTTGACGATCGTCGTGACCAGAGCGATGAAGAACGCGGCCATCACCACGGGGGGCAGGAGCGCGGAAACGTAGTCCATGCGCTCCAGGGTAGCTACCCCGCCGCCCTGCGCTGCCGCGGGGGCTCGGGGCGCTTGCGCGGCGGGAACACCTCGGAGGGCTTCGGCATAGGGCGCTCCAAGGGATCGCGCGAGGGCTCCGGCTGCTTGGGCTTCGGCGGCTCGTCGGCGCCCGGGGCGCGGCCGCCCGCGATGGCCAGCAGCCGGGTGCGCGGGAGGGGGGCGGCGGTGCGGCCGGCCAGGCGCGCCCGCACCGACCGCTCGGCCACGGCCCGGCAGCGGTCGAGGAGCGCCGCGCCGGCCGGCGTGCCGCGCAGCCCGCGCAGGGCCACGAGGTCCTCCGGGACGGGCTGGTAGCCGGTGGCCAGGGCGTCCTGGAGCAGCCCCAGGTAGCCGCCGGCGGCCGCGGGGAGGGCGTCGCGGTAGCGGGCGAGGTCGGCGAGCAGGAACGCGCGCAGCCGGTCCGCCTCGCGGACCGCCTCGTCCAGGGTGCCCGCGAGGCGCAGACAGTCCTGGACGTCTTCGTCGGAGAGTGACGCGGGATGGAGGGCGATGGCGAGGGCGCGGCGGAGCACACGCAGCTCTTCCGCACCGAACGCCATTCCGCCACGGGTTCCGTAGGGCGTGGGCATGCAGTGACAATACGCACCAAACGGACAAAATCTGTTTAATGGATCTACGACGGCGCGTCCCGGCCGCCGGGATCACATCCGGGAGACGTTGCGCTCGTACACCAGCCGCAGGCCGATCAGGGTCAGCCACGGCTCGTGCTCGTCGATCTCCGAGGACTCGCCGAGCACCATCGGGGCCAGTCCGCCGGTGGCGATGACCGTCACGTCGTCCGGGTCGCCGTCGGGCCCCACGAGCTCGCGGGCCATGCGCCGCGTCACGCCGTCGACCTGGCCGGCGAAACCGTAGACGATGCCCGACTGCATGGCCTCGACGGTGTTCTTGCCGATCACGCTGCGCGGCCGGGCCAGCTCGATCTTGCGGAGCTGGGCGCCCTTGACGCCGAGCGCCTCCACCGAGATCTCGATGCCCGGGGCGATGACGCCGCCCGTGTACTCGCCGCGCGCCGACACCGCGTCGAACGTCGTCGCCGTACCGAAGTCCACGACGATCGCGGGACCGCCGTAGAGCTCGACCGCCGCGACCGCGTTGATGATGCGGTCCGCGCCGACCTCCTTCGGGTTGTCCATCAGGATCGGCACGCCCGTCTTGATGCCGGGCTCGACGAGCACGGCGGGGACGTCGCCGTAGTACCGGCGGGTCACCTCGCGCAGCTCGTGCAGCACGGACGGGACGGTCGAGCAGATCGCGATGCCCTCGATGCCGTCGCCCAGCTCGTCGCCCAGCAGGGGGTGCATGCCCATGAGGCCCTGGAGGAGTACGGCGAGCTCGTCGGCCGTGCGGCGGGCGTCGGTGGAGATGCGCCAGTGCTCGACGATCTCCTCCCCGTCGAACAGGCCGAGGACGGTGTGCGTGTTGCCGACGTCGATGGTGAGCAGCATGGGTTACTTCGCCTCGCGCAGGTCGAGGCCGATGTCGAGGATCGGGGAGGAGTGCGTGAGCGCCCCGACGGCGAGGAAGTCGACGCCCGTGTCCGCGTAGGCGCGGGCGTTGTCCAGGGTCAGGCGGCCGGAGGACTCGAGGATCGCGCGGCCGTTCACGAGGGCGACCGCCTCGGCGGTCTGCTCCGGGGTGAAGTTGTCCAGCAGGATCAGGTCGGCGCCCGCGTCCAGGACCTCGGTCACCTGGGCCAGCGTGTCGACCTCGACCTCGATCGGGACCTCGGGGAACGCCTTGCGCACGAGCGTGAACGCCTCGGCCACGCCGCCCGCCGCGACCACGTGGTTGTCCTTCACGAGCGCCGCGTCCGAGAGGGACATGCGGTGGTTGACGCCCCCGCCGCAGCGGACGGCGAACTTCTCCAGGGCGCGCAGGCCGGGGGTCGTCTTGCGGGTGTCGCGGACCTTGGCGCCGGTGCCTTCGAGGGCGTCCGCCCACGCGCGCGTGGCCGTCGCGATGCCCGAGAGCCGGCACAGCAGGTTGAGCGCGCTGCGCTCGCCGGTGAGCAGGTCGCGGGTGCGGGTGGTGACGCTGATGAGCTTCTGCCCGGCCTCGACCCGGTCGCCGTCCTCGACGTGGCGCTCGACCTCGAACTCGTCGGTGCAGATGACCGACAGGATCGCCTCGGCGACCCGCAGGCCCGCCACGGTGCCGGCCTCGCGGGCCGTGAAGTCGCCCGTCGCGACGGCGTCCTCGGGGACGGTCGCGACGCTCGTCACGTCCACGCCGTGCGCCAGGTCCTCGGCGAGGGCGACGTTCGCGATGTCCTCGACCTCCAGCGGGTCGAGGCCCGACGCGACGAGGAGCTGCACGAGGTCGGGGTCGAGGCCGCACTCGGCGGTGTCGAGTTCGTACGTCTCCTCACCGCCGCAGCCGCAGGCGTCGCCGCAGCCGCCGGAGGCGGTCGGCAGGAGCTGAGGGTTGTCGGGCGTACTCACGGTTACTGCTCCCTCTGAGCTGGTACGGGGCCGGGTCCTACGGGCGGGAACGATGCGGTTTCGGTGCGGTGCACGGCGAGGGTGCGGCCGGGCGCGAGCCGTACGACGAGGTGGCGGCGCCATGCCTCGTCGTCGCGGTCGGGGCGGTCCTCGCGCCAGTGGCAGCCGCGGGTCTCCTCGCGGGCGCGGGCGGCGGCGACCAGGACGCGCGCCACGAGGAGCAGGTTGGTGGCCTCCCAGGCGTCCACACCGGGCTCGGCGTCCTTCGTGTCGCCCGTGTGCCCGGGGTCCGCCGCCGCGTCGGCCGCTGTGCGGTACAGGAGCTCCAGCGCCTCGGCCGCGCGGTCGAGGCTGTCGGCGGAACGCAGCACTCCGGCGCCCGCCGTCATGATCCGCTGGATCCTGATGCGGGTCGCCGGGTCGAGGAGCGGGCCCGGGGTCCCGTCCTCGCCGTGTACCGCCGGGCCGGGCGAGGCCGGGTGCGCCGCGATGTCGTCGGCGATGCGCTCGGCGAAGACCAGGCCCTCCAGGAGGGAGTTGGAGGCGAGCCGGTTCGCGCCGTGGACGCCCGTGCAGGCCACCTCGCCGCACGCGTAGAGCCCGGGGACCGTGGTGCGGCCGTGCAGGTCCGTCCGTACGCCGCCGGACGCGTAGTGCGCGGCAGGGGCGACCGGGATGGGCCGGGTGACCGGGTCGATGCCGTGCGAGCGGCAGGCCGCGAGGATGGTCGGGAAGCGGGACTCCCACATCTCGGCGCCGAAGTGGCGCGCGTCGAGGTACATGTGCTCGGCGCCCTGCTCGCGCATCCGCCGCATGATGCCCTTGGCGACGATGTCGCGCGGGGCCAGCTCCGCCAGCTCGTGCTGCCCGGTCATGAAGCGGACGCCGTCCGCGTCGACGAGGTGGGCCCCCTCGCCCCGTACGGCCTCCGACACCAGCGGCTGCTGGCCCTCCGCGTCCGCGCCCAGGAAGAGCACCGTCGGGTGGAACTGGACGAATTCGAGGTCCGACACCTCGGCGCCCGCGCGCAGCGCCAGCGCGACGCCGTCGCCGGTCGAGACGGACGGGTTGGTGGTGGCCGAGAAGACCTGCCCCATGCCGCCCGTCGCCAGTACGACGGCCGGGGCGCGGACGGCGCCGACGCCGTCGTGCTGGCCCTCGCCCATGACGTGCAGGGTGACGCCCGCGGTGCGTCCGTCGGCGTCCGTCAGCAGGTCCAGGACCAGGGCGTTCTCGATCGTGCGCAGGGACGCGCGCCGTACGGCTTCGACGAGCGCCCGGGAGATCTCGGCGCCCGTGGCGTCGCCGCCGGCGTGGGCGATGCGGCGGCGGTGGTGGCCGCCCTCGCGGGTGAGCTGGATGACGCCCGACTCGGGGTCGGTGTCGAAGAGCGCGCCGGTGTCGATCAGGCGGCGTACGGCGTCGGGACCCTCGGTGACCAGGGCCCGTACGGCCTCCTCGTCGCACAGGCCCGCGCCCGCGACGAGCGTGTCGTCCAGGTGCTGTTCGGGGGTGTCGCCCTCGCCGAGGGCGGCGGCTATGCCGCCCTGCGCCCAGCGCGTGGAGCCGTCGTCCAGGCGGGCCTTGGTGACGACGACCGTACGCAGCCCGGCGGCGGCGCAGCGCAGGGCCGCGGTCAGGCCGGCCACGCCGGAGCCGACGACCACGACGTCCGCGTCGACGGTCCAGCCGGGGGCGGGGGCCTTCAGCCGTATACCGGTTCGGGTCATGCCGGGGCTCCCTGCTCGCGGACTTCGCTGTCTGGGCCGGCCTCGTGGACGAAGGTCAGCGGGATGTTGTCGATGAGGCGCGTGGCGCCGACCCTGGCCGCCACGGCGAGGATCGCGTCGCCGCTGTAGGAGTCGGGCACCTCGGTGAAGTCCGACGGGTCGACCAGGGCGACGTAGTCGAGGGCGAGGGGCGGGTCGAGGCGCGCCGCCTCGTCCAGGACGGCGGCCGCCGCCGCGCGGACCGCCGCCGGGCCGCTGAGGTCCGCGTGGCCCGCCTGCTCGACGGCGTGCGCGTCGGCCGCCGCGCGGGCCTCGCCGAGACCGGCCAGGGCCGCCACGCGCGCGGGGGTCGTCGGCGCGCCCTGGGCCGCCGCGCGCGCGTGCAGGGCCTCCAGGGCGATGAGCCGGTCGCGGGAGGCGAACAGCGCGCGGGAGAGGGCGAGCGCGGTGCGGCGCTCGGCGGGCGCGAGGTAGCGGTTGCGGCTGGACAGCGCCAGGCCGTCCTCCTCGCGGACCGTCGGCACACCGACGATCTCGACCGGGAAGTTCAGGTCGCGCGCCATGCGGCGGATCAGGGCGAGCTGCTGGGCGTCCTTCTGCCCGAAGAAGGCGACGTCGGGCGCGGTCAGGTGCAGCAGCTTCGCGACGACGGTCAGCATGCCGTCGAAGTGGCCGGGGCGGGACGCCCCTTCCAGCCGCTCGCCCATCGGGCCGGCGGAGACGCGGACCTGCGGTGCGCCGCCCGGGTACACCTCGTCGGCGGACGGGGCGAACACGGCGTTCGCACCGGCCCGTTCGGCGAGCGCGAGGTCGGCGTCGAGGGTGCGCGGGTAGCGGTCGAGGTCCTCGCCGGCGCCGAACTGGAGCGGGTTGACGAAGACCGTGACGACGACGAAGCCCTGGGGGCCGACGTGCCGCCGCGCGGTGCGGATCAGCGTCGCGTGGCCCTCGTGCAGGGCGCCCATGGTCATGACGACGGCGGTGCGGCCGGGCGCGCCGGAGTGCTCCAGCGCGTGCTGGAGGTCAGCGCGGGTGGGGACCAGCTCGAACGCCTCGCTCATCGGTCCTCTCCCCCGGCCCCTTCGGCCGTGTCCCCGCCGGGGCCGGTGGCGCCCCCGTCGGCCAGTACGTCCAGCAGGTCCTCGGCCAGCTCCGCCTTCAGCAGGCCGTGCGCGAGGGCGCGGTCGGCGGTCGTACGGGCCATGGCGAGGTATCCGGCCACGGCCTGCGGCGCGTGCTCGCGCAACTGCGCGACGTGCGCGGCGACCGTTCCCGCGTCGCCGCGTGCGACGGGGCCGGTCAGGGCCGCGTCGCCGGAGCGCAGCGCGTTGTCGAGGGCCGCGCCGAGGAGCGGTCCGAGCATCCGGTCGGGCGCCTCGACGCCCGCGGTGCGCAGCAGTTCCATGGACTGGGCCACCAGGGTGACGAGGTGGTTCGCGCCCAGGGCGAGGGCGGCGTGGTAGAGCGGGCGCGCCTCCTCGGCGATCCACTCGGGCTCGCCGCCCATCTCGATGACGAGGGCCTCGGCCGCGAGGCGCAGCTCCTCGGGCGCGGTGACGCCGAAGGAGCATCCCGCGAGGCGCTGCACGTCGACGGACGTGCCCGTGAACGTCATCGCGGGGTGCAGGGCAAGGGGCAGCGCGCCGGCGCGCAGAGCGGGCTCCAGCACGCGCGTTCCGTACCGTCCCGAGGTGTGCACGACGAGCTGTCCGGGGCGTACGGCGCCGGTCTCCGCGAGGCCCTCGACGAGGCCCGGCAGGGCGTCGTCGGGAACGGTCAGCAGGACGAGTTCGGCGCGGGCCAGGACTTCGGCGGGCGTGACGACCGGGACGCCCGGCAGGAGGGCCGCGGCCCGGCGCACGGACGCGTCCGAGACGCCGGAGACGGCGACGGGGCGGTGGCCCGCGAGGCGCAGCGCGGCGGCGAGGGCGGGGCCCACCCGGCCCGCGCCCACCACGCCTACGGTGAGGCGTGCGGGGCGGTCCCTGGCGTCCAGGGGCTCATGGCTTGCGTTGGGTGCGTTCACGTTCACGCGGGGACGGCCTTCCGTTCCAGTCCGCGGGGGGTACCGGACGATTTCTCGTCATGCTACGCCAGCGTTTCGTGCGATCGCCTCACTGTCCACAGGCTGTGGGCAGAGGCCGCACGGTACGCGATGATCGTCCGATGACGGACAGCAGCGAGCAGGACGAGCGCCGGCGCAGGCTCACCGCCTGGCGGAAGTCCGGGCGCACCCTGTGGCGCGCCCCGGTGGAGTCGACGGTGGGCGAGCGGCTGGCGGCGCTGGCGGACGCCGGCGGCGTGTACGACCTGGACGAGTGGACCGACGTGTACGGCGACGGCGTGGTCGCCGAGCTGGAGCGGCGCGTCGCGCGGACGCTGGGCACGGAGGCGGCGGCGTACTTCCCGACCGGCACGATGGCGCAGCAGGTGGCGCTGCGGTGCTGGGCGGGGCGCACCGGCAGCGCGACGGTGGCGCTGCACCCGCTGTCGCACCCGGAGGTGCACGAGGGCGGCGCGCTGTCGGTGGTGAGCGGTCTGCGTACGACGCGTCCGACGGCCGCGCCGCGGCTGCCAACGGCGGACGAAGTCCGCGACTGGGACGAGCCGTTCGGCACGCTGATGCTGGAACTGCCGCTGCGGGACGCCGGTTTCGTACTGCCGTCGTGGGAGGAGCTGACGGCGGTCGTCGAGGCCGCGCGGGAGCGTGACGCGGTGGTGCACTTCGACGGCGCCCGACTGTGGGAATGCGCCCCGCACTTCGGGCGCGCGCTCCCGGAGATCGCCGAACTGGCGGACAGCGTGTACGTGTCGTTCTACAAGTCCCTCGGCGCCATGTCCGGGGCGGCGCTGGCCGGACCGGCCTCCCTGGTGGCGGAGGCACGCGTGTGGCGGCACCGGTACGGCGGGCAGGTCTTCCAGCAGTACCCGGCGGCGCTCTCCGCCCTGCTCGGCCTGGAGCGGGAGCTGCCCCGGCTGCCGGAGTACGTCGCCCACGCGAAGGTGGTGGCCGCCGCGCTCGCGGACGGCTTCCACGCGGCGGGCCTGCCGTGGTTCCGGGTGCGTCCCGAGCCGCCGCACACGCACCAGTTCCAGGTGTGGCTGCCGTACCCGGCGGACGTCCTGACGGAGGCGTCGGTGCGGCAGGCGGAGGAGACGGGCGTGACGCTGTTCCGCAGGTGGTCCGAGGACACGCCGCCGGGGATCTCCGTCACGGAGGTGACGGTGGCTGCGGCCGGCCTGGAGTGGACGGCGGGGGACGTGGCGGCGGCGGTGGCGGACTTCACGGGACGCCTGGCGCCGGGCGGGGGCGACACGCGCTGACCGCACGGGGCGCGCGCCCTGGTGCTGGGCTGGGATGCCCTGGTGGCACGGGACCCCTGGTGCTGGGCGGTGGCGCGACCTGACAGGGTGTCCGGCGGTGGGCGGCGGTGTGCCCCGGCCGCATCTGGGCGCCCGGTGCCGTGCCCTAGCCGCACGGGCGCGGCGTCCTGGCCGCCACCGGGCGGGGGCGGTGCGCCGGGCGGATCCGGGCGGCGGCGAGCAGGTGCGCCAGGGCGGCCCGGAGCCGGCGGGTGCGCGGCGGCCGGCCCTCGGCCACCGCCCGGAAGCGCCGGTACTCCCGTACCTCGCGCACCGCCTGCCAGTCGTGGCGGCCGGGCGCCGGCGGCGGCGGGGTGGCGAGGCGGGCGGCGCGGTGGACGTCGATCATGTGCTGCTGGATGGCGTTCATGTCCTCCACCCTGCGCGGGCGGCGGTCCGGGGGGCGCTTCGTTTGACGAGCCCCGTCAATCGGCGGCCGTCCTGTCGGTGGCAGCGGGCACGATGGGCGCATGAGCGTGTCCATCGACATCACCGGCCTGCCGCCCGAGCGCATCACCTTCGAGACCTCCCCGCTGGCGGAGCTCGGCATGGCCCTGCACGCACTGTCGGAGCCCGGCCACCACCCGGGGCTGCACGGCTGGGCGACCGCGGCCGCCGCGTCGCTGAAACCGGACCTCGCGGACCGCATGAGCGAGGCGGACTTCCTGTGGCGCAGCACGTTCTCGGACGTCTTCATGCCGTTCGCCGGGGTGCGCGGCGGGGACGGCAGGACGGGCGCCACGCTCGCCGAGGACCTGGACGCGCTGGACCGGCTGGACGACGAGCGGTTCGTCTCGGCCGCGCTGGAGTTCTGCTCCAGCACGTACGGCACCGCCGTCCCGTCCCCGCTCTCCCACGCGGCGACGCGCGGCCGGGCGCTGGACCTGGCCGCCGCGCGCGGGCCGCGGCAGCGGGACTTCGCCCGCCGGCTGCTGGCCGACCCCGCGTCCGTACGGGCCTGGCTGCGGCGCCTGTTCGAGGACTGCGACCAGGCGTTCTTCGCGGACACCTGGCACCGCACGCGGGTCCAGCTCGCCACCGCCGCGCGGCACCACGGCGAGGTGCTGCGCCACAAGGGCCTCGCGGAGGCGCTGCGGGCCGTGTCCCCCGCGCTGACCCTGGAGACCGGTGGGGCGAGGACCCGTATCCAGGTCGACAAGCTGGCCGAGGGCCGGACCAGTGCCGTCGGGACCGGCGTCGGCGCGGGGCTCACCTTCGTGCCGTCGAGCTTCGGCCGGCCCCACCTGTCGGTCCTGCACGCGCCCGGCTGGCGGCCGGTGATCCACTATCCGGTCGGCGCGCCCGAACTGTCCTCACCGGCTTCGGTGGACCTGCTCAAGCTGCGGATGGAGGCGCTGGCGCACCCGATGCGCATGCGCCTGTGCCGCAATCTGGCCCGCTCGCCGTACACGACGGGCGAGCTGGCCGACTCGCACGGCATCACCGCGCCCGAGGTCTCACGCCATCTCGCCGTGCTGCGCAGGGCCGGGCTGCTGACGACCCAGCGCCGCGGCCGCTACGTCCTGCACGGCCTCGATCTCCAGGTCGTGTCCCGGCTGGGCAGCGACTTCCTGGAGGGCGTGCTGCGCTAGCCGGTCACTTGTCGATGTCGCCGACGACGAAGAACAGCGACCCGAGGATCGCCACCATGTCGGCGACGAGCGTGCCCGGCAGCAGCTCCACCAGGGCCTGGATGTTGTTGAAGGACGCGGAACGCAGCTTCAGGCGGTACGGCGTCTTCTCGCCCTTCGAGACGAGGTAGTAGCCGTTGATGCCGAGCGGGTTCTCGGTCCAGGCGTAGGTGTGGCCCTCGGGGGCCTTCAGCACCTTCGGCAGCCGCTGGTTGATGGGGCCGGGCGCGAGGTCCGCCATCCGGTCCAGGCAGGCGTCCGCCAGGTCCAGCGCGTTGTGCGTCTGTTCGAGCAGGACCTCGAAGCGGGCGAGGCAGTCCCCCTCGGTCCGGGTGGCGACCTTCAGGGTGTCCTGGAGCTCGCCGTACGCGAGGTACGGCTCGTCGCGGCGGAGGTCGAAGTCGACGCCGGAGGCGCGGGCGATGGGGCCGCTCACTCCGTACGCGTGCACGGCCTCGCGCGACAGGACGCCGACGTCGCGCGTGCGGCCGCGGAAGATCTCGTTGCCGGTGACCAGGTCGTCGTACACGTCCATCCGGGACCGGACGTCCGCCACGGCCGCGCGGGCCCGGCCGAGCCAGCCGGCGGGGAGGTCCTCCTTGAGGCCGCCGACGCGGTTGAACATGTAGTGCATACGGCCGCCGGAGACCTCCTCCATGACCGCCTGGAGTTCCTCGCGCTCCCGGAACGCGTAGAAGACCGGGGTGATCCCGCCCAGTTCCAGCGGGTACGAACCGAGGAACATGAGGTGGTTCAGTACGCGGTTCAGCTCGGCCAGGAGCGTACGGGTCCAGACCGCTCGCTCGGGGACCTCCATGCCGAGCATGCGCTCCACTGCCATGACGACGCCGAGCTCGTTGGAGAACGCGGAAAGCCAGTCGTGACGGTTCGCGAGCATCACGATCTGGCGGTAGTCGCGGGCCTCGAAGAGCTTCTCCGCGCCGCGGTGCATGTAGCCGATGACCGGCTCCGCGTGCTGGATGCGTTCGCCGTCGAGCACGAGCCTGAGGCGGAGGACGCCGTGCGTGGAGGGATGCTGGGGGCCGATGTTGAGCACCATGTCGGTGCTCTCCGCCGCGCCGCCGATGCCGACCGTGGTCTCCGTCATGCGGCCAGTATCCCCTGTGCCGGCTGCGGGGCGGGCTCCGGGCCAGGGGGCGGACGCGGGGTGCGTGTGGGTCGCTTCGGGGGGCTGCGACGGGGCGCGGGGTCCGGGGGCCTGGCAGCGGGTGGTCCGGGCGGGGGTGGTTCTGCCACCGGGGCTGCGGGGTCGGTGCCGCGCCGGGGCGTCTCCTCGGGTGCCGAACCTTTCCGGCAGCGCTGCGGGCCGTTCGGCGTGGTTGCGTTCGGCACCCTGCGGGGAGCGCCCCGGCACGGCCCCTCCGCCACCGCGGGCCATCAACCGGGCTGCGGGGTCGGTGCCGCGCCCGGGCGTCTCCTCGGGTGCCGAACCTTTCCGGCATGGCTGCGGGCCGTTCGGCGCGGTTGCGTTCGGCACCCTGCGGGGAGCGCCCCGGCACGGCCCCTCCGCCACTGGGGGAGGCTCGGCCACTGCCGGCGGGCTACTGGGGTACGGGTTGGCTCAGCCAGGTGAAGTCGCCGAGGCCGCCGCGGGCCGTGAGTTCGGCCGCCTCGCCGGACGCGGACAGTGCGCGTACGTACGCCGCCGGGTCCTCGCTCGCCAGGGCCAGTGGCGGGCGGGCGGCCGTTACGCCCAGGCGGTGCAGTGCCTCGCGCTGGGAGACCAGCTCGGCGCCCGGCAGCGCGCACGCGTCCAGGGCGACGTGGGAGGTGATGTCGCAGGTGCCGTCCGGGACGGGGCGCACCTCGCGGCCCGCGCGGAAGCCCGTCAGCGTGCCGAAGGGCGGTCGTGCCCGGCGCTCGTGCGCGTAGTCCACCGCGACCGCGAGGCCGGCGTCGAGTGTGGCCACCGCCGCTGCCCACGCCGTGTCGCGCGGGCGGCCGATCTCGGCGCGCAGCCCCGGCTCGCCGCCCGGCGGCAGCGGCCACCAGCGGGTGAGCCAGTCCGCGTCCGGACCGCTCACCGGGTCGCCCAGGCGCTCCTCGCCGTCCTCGCGCACGAGGACGTACCGGGCTACACCCTGCGTGTCGGTCTCGGCCACGTCGACCGGGACGTTGTCCAGCCACTCGTTCGCGAACAGCAGCCCGGTGACCCCGGACGGCGGCTCGGCCGCCCACTCGATGCGGTGATCCAGGCCCGCCGGCCGGGGCGCGCGCTCCACGCCGTACGCCCTCACCCGCGCCGCCGCTTCCGCCGGCAGCGCCGCGAGTACCGCCGACAGCAGCTCGCCCCGGCCGGCCCCCACGTCGACCAGCGCCAGCTCGGCCGGCCGCCCGAGCGACGCGTCCACCTCCGCCAGGAGCCGGGCGACCGCCCCCGCGTACAGCACGGACGCGTGCACCGACGTACGGAAGTGGCCGGAAGGCCCGGGGCCGCCGGACCGTATGTAGAAACCGTCGGGGCCGTAGAGCGCCTGCTCCGCGGCCTCGCGCCACCCCTGCCACTCATCCGTCACGACACCAAGTCTCCACCTTGGGGAGTAGGCTCCGGCCCACCGGATCGCTCCTCCGGTTGACCCCTGCACCTATCTGATTTCCTTACGCTGGGTTACGTGCAACGCCTCTACGATTTCCTCCGCAGGCACCCGACGACTGTCGACAGCTTCTGGGCTGTGATGCTCCTCGGGTTCTCCCTGCTGTGGGCCGTACAGGCGTCGATGGGCACCGAGCCGCGCATCGCGGCCGTCCCGATCGTCACGCTGCTCTCCCTCGTGGTGGCCCTGCGCCGCCGCGCCCCGGAGAAGATGCTGCTGCTGGCGGCCCTGATGGGCGTGGCGCAGCTGGTGCTGGACGTGGAGGTCAATCCGGCCGACTGGGCGATGCTCGTCATCATCTACACGGTCGCCGCGAGCGACGGGCCGCGCTGGGCCTCGCGCGTCGCGCTGTTCGGCGGCCTGACGGCGGCGCCGCTCGCCCAACTGCGCTGGCCCGCCGACCCGGCCAACAACTCGGCCCTGGCCTCCGTCTTCTTCACCGTCGTCATGGCCCTGCCGTTCGCGCTGGCGTGGGTCCTCGGGGACTCCCTGCGCACGCGGAGGGCGTACTTCGCCGAACTGGAGGAGCGCGCCGCCCGGCTGGAGAAGGAGCGCGAGGCGCAGTCGAAGGTGGCCGTCGCCGCCGAGCGGGCCCGTATCGCCCGCGAACTGCACGACGTCGTCGCGCACAACGTCTCGGTCATGGTGGTGCAGGCGGACGGCGCGGCGTACGTCATGGACGCCTCGCCCGCCCAGGCCCGGCAGGCGCTGGAGACGATCTCGACGACCGGCCGCCAGGCGCTCGCCGAGATGCGGCGGCTGCTGGGCGTGCTGCGGACCGGTGAGCACCAGGAGGGCGGCGAGTACGTGCCCCAGCCCGACGTGGAGCAGATCGAGGACCTGGTCGAGCAGGTCCGTACGGCCGGGCTGACCGTCGACTTCAAGATCGAGGGCACGCCGAGGCCGCTGCCGAGCGGGGTGGAACTCACGGCGTACCGCATCGTGCAGGAGGCCCTCACCAACACGCGCAAGCACGGCGGACCGGAGGCGGGCGCGAGCGTCCGCCTCGTGTACTTCGACGACGGGCTCGGCCTGCTCGTTGAGGACGACGGGCGGGGCGCGGCGCACGAACTGTACGAGGACGGCGGCGCCGACGGGCGGGGGCACGGCCTGATCGGCATGCGCGAGCGCGTCGGTATGGTCGGCGGCACGCTCGACGCGGGACCGCGGCCGGGCGGCGGCTTCCGGATCAGCGCGCTGCTGCCGCTCAAACCGGCCCACTGAGGCCACCGACCATGACCGGACACGCCGACGAAAGGCACCCCACCCCATGTCCATCCGCGTAATGCTCGTAGACGACCAGGTGCTGCTGCGCACCGGATTCCGGATGGTCCTGGCGGCCCAGCCGGACATGGAGGTCGTCGCGGAGGCCGGTGACGGGGCGGAGGCGATCGAGGTGCTGCGGGCCACGGCGGTGGACGTCGTCCTGATGGACGTACGCATGCCGAGGCTGGACGGGGTGGAGGCGACGCGGCGCATCTGCGCGGACCCCGACGCCCCCAAAGTGCTCATCCTGACCACCTTCGACCTGGACGAGTACGCCTTCTCCGGGCTGAAGGCCGGGGCCAGCGGCTTCATGCTGAAGGACGTGCCGCCGGGTGAGCTGCTGGCCGCCATCCGGTCGGTGCACAGCGGAGACGCGGTCGTCGCGCCGTCCACGACGCGGCGCCTGCTGGACCGGTTCGCCCCGATGCTGCCCAGCACGGGCAAGGAGACGCGGGCCGTCGACACCGCCCTGGCGCGGCTCACCGAGCGGGAGCGCGAGGTGATGCTGCTGGTGGCGCAGGGCATGTCGAACGGGGAGATCGCCGCGCGGCTGGTGCTGTCGGAAGCCACGGTCAAGACGCACGTCGGCCGCATCCTGACCAAGCTCGGCCTGCGCGACCGGGTCCAGGTGGTGGTGCTGGCGTACGAGTCGGGGCTGGTCCGCGCGGGCGGCGGCGGCGCCCTGTCGTAGGCCGCGCCGCGCCTTCCCCCGGGCCGCGCGGCCGTCACAGCGGGGCGCGGGCGGGAAGCCCGTGCGGGGTTACGAGATCGCGCTGCGCAGGACGACCACGTCGAGTTGTTCCGTCTCGTCGTGGGCCGTCAGGTCGATGACCTGGCCGGCCTCCCGGTTGCCGTGGTTGTCCGCACCCCGGCGGGCGTCGGCCAGCGCCTCCTCGCCCACCACGTCCGCGAGGTCCTCGTTCTGCACCGCCTCGATCGCCGCGGCGGCCGACTTCTGGTTGCCGAAGAAGTCGAAGCCCCCCTGGGCGCGCGAGGAGCGGC
This sequence comes from Streptomyces sp. NPDC054887, assembly GCF_053610585.1. Lineage (NCBI taxonomy): Bacteria > Bacillati > Actinomycetota > Actinomycetes > Kitasatosporales > Streptomycetaceae > Streptomyces > Streptomyces sp. NPDC054887. The sequence continues at coordinate 19,425 of NZ_JBSGYQ010000077.1, forward strand.
GGCGCTCGGCGGAGTACGGGACGACGGCGGACGACGGGCGAGCGCGTCCCGGGGCGGACGCGGCGTCGCTACCGGCGGCCGCCTCGTGCTTCCCCTCCGGCTCCGCCACCTTGCGGTCGTGCGCCTCGCGCGCCTCACGTGATGCCTGCTCGGCCGCGTTGCGCGAGAGCTTGTCCAGCGCCATGGACGCGCGCAGGTACGCGGACGGCGTCGGCGAACTCCCTGCGGCCGGCAGCGCCTTCGCGGGGGCGGCGGCCTCGATCGCCAGCAGGCGGCGGCCTTCCAGGGCGCTGGCCCGCTCGGTCTCCGCCGTCGCGTAGCGGCGCAGCAGGGCGGCGTGTTCGCCGCGCAGTGCGGCGAGTTCGACCCGCTTGGCGCGCAGCTTCGCGTCGAGCCTGGACCGCAGCTCGCGCGACTCCTCGATGTCCGACTCGAGGTCCGCTATGCGCTCCTCGGTCTTCCACTCGTCGCTCGCGCGCGCCCGCGTCAGCTCCGCCACCCGCCGGCCCGCCGCACGGTCCCAGCCGCGCATGAGGACCGCGCCGGTGACCGCCGCGGCGGCTGCCGCCGCGACCAGACCGCGCAGCACCACCGGTTCCGTGAACAACAAGGCGCCGGCGGCGCACAATATCGACGCGCCGGCGACCGCGGCAGGCGGAAGGATCCTGTGCAGGGGTGGCGAATGGCGGTGGCGTCCACGTGGCATGGCCTGAAATTTACCGTGCGTAGACGACGGATGGGGCCCCGCCCGGCAAAGTGTTCCCGGGCGGTTACCCAATTCCCCGCACGGGTTACTTCTTGATCAGCCCCTTCGACTCCAGGTACTCCTTCGCGGCGTCGGCGGGCTTCTCCCGTTCCGCGTCGATCCTGCGGTTCAGCTCGACCAGATCACCGGTGGTGAGCACCTTGGTGAGCTTGCCGAGAGCGTCCGCTATCTCCGGCGTTCCGGCGTCCTTCGCATTGACGACCGGCAGTACGTTGTCGGCGTTCTGGAGCTTCTTGTCGTCCTCCAGGAGCACGAGTCCGAACTCCTTGAGCGTCGCGTCCGTCGTGGTGGTCAGTACGAGCTGGTCGGCCCCCTCCTTCACGGCCTGCTTGGCCTGCGGAGTGCCCACGCCCTTGGGGTCGACGCCGGTGACGTCGATCCCGTACTCCTTCTTCAGACCGGGGGCGCAGAAGGGCCGGACCTCGCACTCGTCGCCCGCCGCGATCTTCACCTCGAGCTTGGACTCACCAAGATCGGAAAGGGTCTTCAGGTTGTGCTTCGCGGCGTATTCCCGGCTCACCGCGAAGGCGTTCTGGTCTACCGCCCCACCGGCCGGCAGCACCTTCAGTCCGCGCGGCTGCGCGAGCTTCTCCAGTGCTTCGACGGTGGCGGCCACATCGCTGGACGCGACCGGATTCTTCTCCGGCGCCTTGGGCCCGTTCGTCTTCGCGTTGAGGAATTCCGCAAGCGTAGCCGCGTATTCCGGTACGACGTCGATCTCGCCCTTCTCCAGGGCGGGTTCGTAGAGTTCGCGGTTCTCCACCGTCTTCACGGAGGTGGCGTATCCGGCCTCCGACAGGACCTGCGCGTACAGCTCGGCCAGCACCTTGGACTCGGTGAACCCGGCGGACCCGACGACCAGCGACGCCTTCTTGCCGCCGTCACCGGCCTTGACCCCGCCGCCCTCCTTGCCCTTCTCCAGGCTGTCGCCGCCGCACGCCACCAGCCCGGCGGCCAGTGCGATCACGGCCACCGCCGCACCCGCCGTACGCGAGGTTCCGCTCATGAGGTTCACCATCCAAGAGAAAGAAGAAGGAACAGGGGACAGGGGAGACAGATCAGGCCGTCCGCCGCACGGCGCCGCGCCGGCGCGTCGGATCGAGCAGCCGGTCGGCCGCCACCAGCGCGCCCTCCACGAGCAGCGCCAGCCCGGCGACCAGCAGCGCGCCGGCCACCACCTGCGGTGTGTCGTACGTGTTGAAGCCGGCCGTGATGATCCGACCGAGGCCGCCCTCGCCCGCCATGGCGGCGAGGGTGGCGGTCGCGACGACCTGGACGGCCGCCGACCGGAGCCCGGTCATCACCATCGGGTACGCGAGGGGCAGTTCGACCCGCAGGAACACCTGCCGGCCCGACATGCCCATTCCGCGCGCGGCCTCCACCACCGCCCGGTCGACCTCCCGCATGCCGATGTACGCGTTGGTGAGCAGCGGCGGCACGGCGAACAGCACCAGCGCGACGATCGTCGGCAGGTCGCCCTGCTTCCCCAGCGGGGTGAGGGTCAGCAGGACCAGCACCGCGAGGGTGGGGATCGCCCGCCCCACGTTGGAGAGGTTGACCGCGAGCGCGCCGCCGCGCCCGAGGTGTCCGAGCCAGAACGCCACGGGCAGCGCGATCAGGCAGGACAGCAGCAGGCACACACCGCTGAAGTAGAGGTGCTCGGCGAGCCGGTTCCAGACCCCGCTCTCGCCCTGCCAGTTGGCGCCCGTCGCCAGCCACGTGAACGCGTCCCCTATCGCTCCCACGGGTCAGCCTGCCTTCACGAGCCGGGTGGCGCGGGCCGACGCACGCCCCGCACGGGTACGAGGCGCACGCGTTCTCGTCCACGGGGTCAGCGCCCGCTGGAGGCCGAGCAGCAGCAGGTCGGCCGCCACCGCGAGGAGCACACAGATCACCGACGCCGTCAGCACCTGGGCCTTGAAGAGGGAGTCGAGGCCGTCCACGATCAGGGTCCCCAGTCCGCCGTACCCCACGATCGCGCCGACCGTCGTGAGCGCGACCGTGGACACCGTGGCGATCCGCACGCCCGCCAGCACCGCGGGCAGCGCCAGCGGCAGTTCGACCTCCCACAGCAGCCGCGCCCGGCCGTACCCCATGCCGAGCGCGGCCTCCCGCGCCTCCGCCGGCACCGCTTCGAGGCCGGCCAGGATGTTGCGCACGAGGACGGTGAGCGAATAGAGGACGAGCCCCGTGACCACGACGGCCGCGGACAGGCCGAACACCGGCAGCAGCAGCGAGAACATCGCCAGCGAGGGGACCGTGTAGAGCACGGTCGTCAGGCCGAGCACCGGTCCGGCGAACCGCGAGCGGCGGCCGTCCCGGCCGCGAGCGAGCAGCGCCAGCGGGAAGGCGATCAGCAGCCCGATCACCACGGAAACCAGGGTGATCCAGACATGCTGGACGGTCGCGTCGGCCAACTCCTGGCTCCGGGAGCGGACGTACTCGCCGCAGATCCAGTCGTTCGCCGTCAGACAGCTCCGGCCGCTCATGCCCCCCACCTCCCCCGAGAACTCGAACCCATGTACTCATGCGCGCATTGCGACGACCTTATCCCCGGCCACTGACAGCCACCGGAATCCGCCACACTCCCGCAACATGGTGGTGACAGCCGCCCGGCCACAATGGGGAGCCATGATCCGATTCGAGCACGTCACCAAGCGGTACGCCGACGGCACCACCGCCGTCGACGACCTCTCCTTCGAAGTCGCCGAGGGCGAACTGGTCACGCTCGTCGGACCGTCCGGCTGCGGCAAGACCACCACCATGAAGATGGTGAACCGGCTGATCGAGCCGACCGGCGGCCGGGTACTCATCGACGGGGAGGACATCTCCACCGTCGACCCGGTCCGGCTCCGCCGCCGTATCGGCTACGTCATCCAGCAGGTCGGACTCTTCCCGCACAAGACGGTCCTGGAGAACACGGCGACCGTCCCCCAGCTGCTCGGCGTCAAGCGCGCCAAGGCCCGCGAGCGCGCCGCCGAACTGCTCGACCTGGTCGGCCTCGACCCGTCGGTCCACGGCGACCGCTACCCCGACCAGCTCTCCGGCGGCCAGCGCCAGCGCGTCGGCGTGGCCAGGGCGCTGGCCGCCGATCCGCCCGTACTGCTCATGGACGAGCCGTTCGGTGCAGTCGACCCAGTGGTCCGCGAGCACCTCCAGAGCGAGTTCCTGCGGCTCCAGTCGCAGGTGCGCAAGACAGTCCTCTTCGTCACCCACGACATCGAGGAGGCCGTCCGGCTCGGCGACCGCATCGCCGTCTACGGGCAGGGCAGGATCGAGCAGTTCGACGCGCCTGCCGCCGTCCTGGGCGCGCCCGCCACCCCGTACGTCGCCGATTTCGTCGGCGCCGACCGGGGCCTGAAGCGGCTCTCCGTCACGCCCATCGAGCCCGGCGACCTGGAGCAGCCGCCGGTCGTCCACCTCGACGACCCGGTCGGGCGGGCGGCGGCCGAGCTGACCGCGGGGGGCGCCCGCTGGGCCGTCGTGCTCGACGCCGCGGACGAGCTGCACGGCTGGATCTCCGCCGAGCAGGTCCGCTCGGCCACCGGGACGGTGCGGGAGCACGCGCGCCGGATGGAGGCGTGGCTGCCCGTCGGAGCCTCGCTGAAGCAGGCGTTCGCCACGATGCTCCAGCACGACGCCGGCTGGATCGCGGTCGTCGACGAGCAGAGCGCGGGCCGCTTCCTCGGCGTGCTCACGCCCGCCCGCCTCCACGAGGCGCTGCGCCGGTCCATCGACGCCGACGCGCAGGACGTTCCCCGTACCGCCGTCGCGGTGGAGTCGGTCAGTTCGCCCTGAGCCGGTCGCTGATCCACTCCATGGCGGCCGGTATCTCGCGCCGCCAGGTACCGAAGTTGTGGCCGCCCCGCTCCAGCGTGATCGAGGAGACCCGCGCGGGCGGCCGCACCTTGTCGACGAACCTCAGCGTGTCCTTCAGATTGCCCTCGCCCTCCCGGGAACTGGTCACGAGGAAGGACGTGTTCGACGGCTCGGCGTGGTCCAGGCTCCAGAACAGGTCGGCCCGCCTGCGCTCGTCCTCGTCGCCGTGGAACAGGTCACCGGTCGTCGCGTCCTCGGCGGCCCGGTAGTACGCGGACAGTCCGGCGCCCGCGCCGAAGGTCCCGGGGTGGTGGATGGCGAACTTGAGGGCGCAGTAGCCGCCGGTCGAGTTGCCGATGACGCCCCAGTTCCGCGCCCTGGTGCCGACCCGGTACGTCTCGGACACCGCCTTGGGGATGTCCACGGCGAGAAACGTCTCGGTCTGCGGGCCGTGCGGCACGTCGACGCACTCGGTGTCCCGCGGAGGCGCCACCGTCGGCCGCAGCATGACCAGGATCATCGGCTGCATCCGGCCCGCCCTGGCCTGGAGGTGCGCGGTCCGCGGGTACCGCAGGCCCTTGAGGAGGTTCTCCGGGGTGCCCGGGTATCCGGTGAGCACCAGGGCCGCCGGGAAGGTCTTCTCGGCGTACCGCGGTTTGAAGTACTCGGGCGGCAGGTACACGTACGCCTGGCTGGCGATCCTCGACTTCTCACCGGCTATGACGATCTTCTGGATCTGCCCGCCCACCGTCGGCTTCGTCCCTCCCCGCACGTCCATGCCCTGCTTGTCGACGACGGTGATGTCCCTGGCGGCGGCCGAGTGGTCGACCACCACGCCGAGTTCGGTCTCCTGGCCGAAGAGGTCGGTCCACGAGCCGTAGAAGAGGAAGGACTTGTTGGCGGCGAGTCCCAGCGTGGCGAAGAGGAGGAACTGGGTCACGACGAGCAGGGCGACACGGCCCAGCACGGAACGCCAGGTACGGTCGGCCAGCCGGGGCCAGAGCAAGACTGTGGCGACGAACAGCACGACCGCCAGGGAGGCGGCCAGTGCCAGAACCGTGTTACTCGTGAGGCCCATGATGAGGAGAAAGCTTTCTGCCTGAATATTTCTTCGGAGCGAGTAAACCCGCTCGCCGGGTGCCCCGTCCTAGAGGGAGCAAATTGTCCGGATGCCTCGGCCCCGGGACAGCAAATTTTTCGCGAAGCCACGGGAAGCGATGTCTATCAGGCTAGATGGGGATGAAACCGGAGCGGTTCCCGGTCGGGTACGGAGGATCCTGCGCGGTCCGCGGCCCGAGCGCGTGCCCTCCCTGGTCGGTACGGCCTGCGCCGTCGTGGGCCTGCTCGACATCGCGGCCGGTGTCTTCCCGCGCTTCCGGCACAGCCGGATGCACGCGGTCGCCGAGGTGCTGCCGGGGGCGGTCGGCCCGTTCGCGGCCGCGCTGGCCATCAGCGCGGGCGTACTGCTGCTGCTTCTCGCGCACGGCCTCAAGCGCCGCAAGCGGCGCGCCTGGCGGGCGGCCGTGGTGCTGCTGCCGGCCGGGGCCGCGGCGCAGTTCACCTACCGGCCGTCGGTCGTCGGCCTACTGATCTCGCTCGCGCTGCTCGGGCTCCTGCTGCGTCACCGGGGCGAGTTCGCGGCCCTGCCCGATCCGCGCAGCCGGTGGATGGCGCTCGCGAACTTCGTGCTCGTCGGCACGGGTTCGCTCGGGCTCGGACTCGTCATCGTCAGCTCCCACCCGGCGAGGGTCGTCGGCGACCCGAGCGTCGCCGAGCGCCTGGAGCACGTCCTGTACGGGCTCTTCGGGTTCGAGGGTCCCGTCGCCTACGCGGGCCGGGTCTCCTGGACCGTCGGCTACTCGCTCGGCGCGCTGGGCCTGCTCACCGCCGTCACCACCATGTACCTCGCCCTGCGGCCGGAGCACCCGGCGGCCCGCCTCACCCCGGACGACGAGCGGCGGCTGCGCGACCTGCTGGCCAGGCACGGCGGCCGTGACTCGCTCGGCCACTTCGCGCTGCGCCACGACAAGGCCGTGGTCTTCTCCCCCAGCGGCAAGGCGGCCGTCACCTACCGCGTCGTCTCCGGCGTGATGCTCGCCAGCGGCGACCCGATCGGTGACGTGGAGGCGTGGCCGGGCGCCATCGAACGCTTCATGGACGAGGCCAAGGCGCACTCGTGGACCCCGGCCGTGATGGGGTGCAGTGAGACGGGTGGCGAGGTCTGGACCCGGGAGACCGGCCTCGACGCCCTGGAGCTCGGGGACGAAGCGGTGGTGCGCGTGCCGGATTTCTCCCTCGCCGGGCGCGCCATGCGGAACGTGCGCCAGATGGTCAAGCGCATTGAGCGCGCCGGCTACGAGACCCGGGTACGCCGCGTCGGCGACCTCGGCGACGCCGAACTCGACCGTATTCGGCGCGCCGCCGCCGACTGGCGCGGCACCGACACCGAGCGCGGCTTCTCCATGGCGCTCGGCCGCATCGGGGAGCCCGGCGACGGGGACTGTGTGATCGCGACGGCCCACAAGGCGGACGGGTCGTACGGACCGAACTCGCCCCACGGCGACCTGAAGGCCGTACTCCACTTCGTCCCGTGGGGCGCCGACGGGCTGTCCCTGGACCTGATGCGCCGCGACCGCTCGGCCGACCCCGGTATGAACGAACTGCTGATCGTCGCCGCCCTCCAGGCGGCTCCCCGGCTCGGCGTCGCGCGCGTGTCGCTGAACTTCGCGATGTTCCGCTCGGCGCTCGCGCGCGGCGAGCGGATCGGCGCGGGGCCGGTGCTGCGCGTGTGGCGGGGGCTGCTGGTGTTCCTGTCCCGCTGGTTCCAGATCGAGTCGCTGTACCGGTTCAACGCCAAGTTCCGGCCCGAGTGGGAGCCGCGGTTCGTGGTCTTCAGGACCGGCCGCGACCTGCCGCGCATCGGGTTCGCCGCGATGCAGGCGGAGGGCTTCGTCACGCTGGCCCTGCCCCGCCCGTTCGCCCGGCGCGCCCCGGCCGCCCGGCGGCGGCCGTGTGCCCACCTCGAACAGCTGCGGGTGCGCCGCGAGACCGAGCAGCCGGCCGCCTGACCCCCGGAGCCGGCTCAGCCGACGCTGACGGCGATCTTGCCCCGGGTGTGGCCCCCCATGCTCAGCCGCTGGGCCTCGGCGGCCTGCTCCAGCGGGAAGACGGCGGCGACCTCCACGGTCAGCGCACCGCGTTCGGCCAGTTCGGCGAGCGCCGTCAGGTCGGCCGCGTCGGGGCGTACGAAGACGTACGAACCGCCCAGGGCCAGGACCGCGCCGTCCGCGACAGACGCGAGCCGGCCGCCGGGCGCCAGCAGCTCAGGGGAGACCTTGAGCGCGTCGCCGCCGACGAGGTCGAGCACGGCGTCGACGCCCGCGGGCGCGAGCGCCCGCACCCGGTCGGCCAGCCCCTCGCCGTACGTCACGGGTTCGGCACCGAGCGACCGCAGGAAGTCGTGGTTGCGCTCGCTCGCCGTGCCGATGACGCGGACCCCGAGGGCGCGCGCGATCTGCACCGCGAGCGCGCCCACACCGCCCGCCGCCGCGTGCACCAGCAGCGTGTCGCCCTCGCCGGTCTTCAGGTGGCGGGTGAGCGCCTGGTACGCGGTGAGGCCGGCCAGCGGCAGACCCGCGGCCGCCTCGAAGGTGAGGTTCGCGGGCTTGCGGGCCAGTGTGCGCACGGGGGCGGCGACGTACTCGGCGAAGGTGCCCCGGGAGACGAAGTCCTCCCGTACGTACCCCATGACCTCGTCGCCCGGCGCGAACTCGGTCACACCGACGCCGGCCTGCTCCACGACGCCGGCCACGTCCCAGCCGGGCACGACGGGGAAGACGGCGGTGAGAGCGGAGTCGAGGTACCCGGCCTGGATCTTCCAGTCGACGGGGTTGACCGAGGCGGCCCTGACGCGGACCAGCACGGAGTCGGGTCCGAGCTTGGGGTTCGGCACGTCGGTGTACTCGAGGACCTCGGGGCCGCCGTACGTGCGGTAGGTGATCGCCTTCATGGGGGTGCTCCTGCGAAGCTGGGGGACGAAGTGGTGCTTCCTGGACTGCTTGAGCATCTCAAGCAACAAAAAAGACCGTAGACCTAAAACTTTGAGATAGTCAAGCTTCACGCGGTAAGCTGGTGCCATGCCAGACACGATCAGGACGATCCCCACGAAGGCCCAGCTCATGGAGCGGCTCGCCGCCTCCTTCAGCGGCTACTACGGCGACTTCTCGCTCGCCGCCGCCGACGCGGGCCTCAGCGCCAGCCAGGCCAAGACCCTCGGCGTGCTGCGCACCGCCCCCGCCTCGATGCGCGCCCTCGCGACCACCCTGGCCTGTGACGCCTCCAACATCACCGGCATCGTCGACCGGCTGGAGAAGCGCGACCTCGTACGCCGCGAGGTCAGCCCGACCGACCGCCGCGTCAAGAACGTCGTGCTCACCGCCGAGGGCGAGGAGACCGTCGACGCCATCCGGGCCCGCATGCACACCACGCATGCCGCGCTCGACGCCCTCGACGAGACCGACCGGGCCGTCCTCTACGACCTCCTCGGCCGCGTCTTCTGCGGTGCGCGCGGTCCCCGCACCACCGGCTGACGCCTACGCTGGACGCATGAGTACGTTGCGCGAGCGTGGCCGGGTCGAGGGTCTGCCGGAGTGGGACCGCTGTGCGGTGATGGGGGTCGTCAACGTGACGCCCGACTCCTTCTCCGACGGCGGGCGCTGGTTCGACACGACCGCGGCGGTCAAGCGGGGCCTCGACCTCGTCGCCCAGGGCGCCGACCTGATCGACGTCGGCGGCGAGTCGACCCGCCCCGGAGCCTCCCGCGTGGACGCCGACGAGGAGCTGAAGCGGGTGATCCCCGTGGTCCGCGGCCTGGCGTCCGAGGGCGTCACCGTCTCGGTGGACACCATGCGCGCCGCCGTCGCCGAGCAGGCGGTCGCGGCCGGCGCGGTCCTGGTCAACGACGTCAGCGGCGGCCTCGCCGACCCCGCCATGATCCCGGCCGTCGCGGCGGCCGGAGCGCCGTTCGTCGTCATGCACTGGCGCGGTTTCAGCGAGCAGATGAACAGCCGCGCCGTCTACGCCGACGTGGTCGGCGAGGTCGTGTCGGAACTGCGCGCCCGCATGGACGCCGTCATAGCGGGCGGCATCGCCCCCGAGCGCATCGTCATAGACCCCGGCCTCGGCTTCGCGAAGCAGGCCGCGCACGACCTGGCCCTGGTCGCCCGGCTCAGCGAGCTGCGCGTCATCGGCCGGCCCCTGCTGGTCGCCGCCTCGCGCAAGAGGTTCCTCGGCCATGTCCTGGCCGCCGACGCCGGCGAGGGCGCGCCCCCGCCGCCCGCCCGCGAGCGCGACGCCGCCACGGCCGCCGTGTCGGCCATAGCCGCCCACGAGGGCGCCTGGGCGGTCCGCGTCCACGAGGTACGGGCGACGGCCGACGCCGTACGGGTCGCACGGGCCGTAGAGGGAGCCCTGTGAGCCGCGCGCGGACGGACGTCGAACAGGTCGAGCTGGCCAACACGGCGTTCTACGAGGCGGTCGAGCGCGGAGACTTCGAGGAGCTGTCGGTCCTCTGGCTGGAGGACGAGATCTCCTGCGTGCACCCGGGCTGGCCGGTTCTCTCCGGGCGGGGCGAGGTGCTGCGCTCGTACGCCCTGATCATGGCGAACACCGAGTACATCCAGTTCTTCCTCACCGACGTGAAGGTGACCGTCCTGGGCGACACCGCCCTGGTGGTCTGCACCGAGAACACGCTGAGCGGCGGGCCGGCCGAGGAGGCCGGCGAGCTGGGTCCGCTGGTGGGCCAGCTCATCGTGGCCACCAATGTGTTCCGCCGCACGGACGACGGCTGGAAACTGTGGTCGCACCACGGGTCCCCCGTTCTGACCGAAAACGGCGAAGAAGAGGACGACGAGACACCCGCCTGAGTGGGTAGGGGCCTGTGGAAGGTTGGCGTCCGGGGCCGTTGGGTAGGGGCGGGTACCAGTCCCAAGGCGTCTTGTCCATAGCCCCCGTGGGCGTCCGGTGCCCGTGCTCGCAGGTAGATTCGGGTGAGGGTGACGTGCCGACCGCACTCGGCGGGCGCCCTCGTTCTCTACGACAGCAGGAGTGATTCGCGTGGATCGTGTCGCGCTGCGCGGCCTCAAGGCCCGTGGGCACCACGGCGTGTTCCCCCGGGAGCGCGAAGAAGGCCAGACCTTCATCGTGGACCTGGTTCTCGGCCTCGACACCCGCCCCGCGGCGGCCGACGACGACCTGGCGAAGACCGTGCACTACGGCGTGGTGGCGGAAGAGGTCGTGGACGTCGTACAGGGCGAGCCGGTCGACCTGATCGAGACGCTCGCCGAGCGGATCGCCCAGCAGTGCCTCAAGCACGCCGGGGTGAAGGAGGTGGAGGTCTGCGTCCACAAGCCGGACGCGCCGATCACCGTCCCCTTCGACGACGTGACCATCACCATCACCCGGAGCCGAGTATGAACCCCACCCAGAGCGACCCGACCGTGCAGCCGGTGCCCGCCTCCGTGGTGGAACAGGTCGACGCGGCGGACATCACACTGTCCAACCCGAAATGGGCCGTCATCTCCCTCGGCTCGAACCTGGGCAACCGCCTGGAGACCCTCCAGGGCGCGATCGACGCCCTGGAGGACACCCCCGGGCTGCGGGTCAAGGCGGTCTCCCCGGTGTACGAGACGGAGCCCTGGGGGGTCGACCCCGGCTCCCAGCCGTCGTACTTCAACGCGGTCGTCGTCGTCAGGACCACCCTTCCGCCGGCCTCGCTCCTTGAGCGCGGCCAGGCCATCGAGGAAGCCTTCGACCGGGTCCGCGAGGAGCGCTGGGGTCCGCGCACGATCGACGTGGACATCGTGGCGTACGCCGATGTCGTCTCCGAGGACCCGCTCCTCACCCTCCCGCACCCCCGCGCCCACGAGCGCGCCTTCGTACTGGCCCCGTGGCACGACGTGGACCCCGAGGCGCAGCTGCCCGGCCGCGGGCCCGTCGCGGACCTGCTGACCGGCGTCGGCGCCACGGGCGTACTCGTCCGCCCCGACCTGGAACTCCGACTGCCCGAGTAGTCGTTAGGCTGACGGCCGGCATCGACCGGCGAACGATCATGACCGGTTGTGACATGGACCGATGTGAGGGGCGCTCTCGGTGAAGCAACTGCGGCTCGGGGTACTGGCCGGTCTCTTCGCCGTGGCGGGCGTCCTCTCGTGGGGCGGCGCCCGGCTCTGGGACACGTTCGGCACCCTTCCCGGCGTGCCGCTGGCGGCGCCGGTGGTGCTGGCCGTGATCGCCGTGGTGCTCCTGGCGACCGCGCTCTCGATCCGCTCCCGGCTGCGCGCCCAGCGCGAGCGCCGGCCGGGCGCGAAGGGCGTGGAGCCCCTGATGGCGGCCCGAGCGGTGGTTTTCGGCCAGGCGAGCGCGCTCGTCGCGTCGCTGGTCTGCGGAATGTACGGCGGCGTGGGCGTCCATCTGCTGATGAACAGCCTGGACGTCCCGGCCCGTCGCGACCAGGCCGTCTACGCGGGCCTGGCGGTGCTGGCGGGCGCGGGGGTCGTCGCCGCCGCGTTCTTCCTCGAGCGGGTCTGCAAGCTCCCGGACGACGAGGACAACGGCGCGGCGCCGACCGTCTGAGCGTCCCCGGCCGTACGGCCCCCGTGGGCACCCCCCGTGCGGGCCGGTCCGGCCCCCCGTTCGGAACCGCTGCCGTCCGCGGTCAGCGCGCCATGATCAGGCTCATCGCCTCGTTGCGGGTGGCCCCGTCGCGGAGCTGCCCGCGCACCGCCGAGGTGATGGTCTTGGCGCCCGGCTTGCGAATCCCGCGCATCGACATGCACATGTGCTCGCACTCGATGACCACGATCACACCGCGCGGCTCCAGGATTTCCATCAGCGAGTCGGCGACCTGCGTGGTGAGCCGCTCCTGCACCTGCGGGCGGCGGGCGTAGACGTCGACCAGCCGCGCCAGCTTGGACAGGCCGGTGATCTTGCCGGTGGTCGCCGGGATGTAGCCGACGTGGGCGACGCCCCTGAAGGGGACCAGATGGTGCTCACAGGTGCTGAAGACCTCGATGTCCTTGACCAGGATCATCTCGTCGTGACCGAGGTCGAACGTCGTCGTCAGCACGTCTTCGGGCTCTTGCCACAGCCCGGCGAATATTTCCTTGTACGCCCGCGCCACGCGCCCCGGCGTCGCCCGGAGCCCCTCGCGGTCCGGGTCCTCCCCGATAGCGAGGAGGAGTTCGCGTACGGCGTTCTCGGCCCGCTTCTCGTCGAACTCGCCGATGGAGCCCTCGCCGTCCAACGTCACCGGGTCGGTCATCTGTGCCTCGTTCCTTGTGCTTCACATGCCGCAAGCGGGCGGCCGTACGAAAACGGCGCGCCGAAAACGCCGCGTCCCCCAGGCTAAACCTGGGGG
>NZ_JBSGYQ010000078.1:0-31662 GCF_053610585.1 Streptomyces sp. NPDC054887
CCCCCGCACTGCGCGGGGGCGGCCTCTTGCTGTGCGTACGCGGGGGTACTACTCGCCCTTCGCGGCCTTCTTCTCCTCGGCGTCCTCGATGACCGCCTCCGCCACCTGCTGCATGGACAGACGGCGGTCCATCGACGTCTTCTGGATCCAGCGGAACGCGGCCGGCTCCGACAGCCCGTACTGCGTCTGCAGCACCGACTTCGCCCGGTCCACCAGCTTGCGCGTCTCCAGCCGCTGCGTGAGGTCCGCGACCTCGTTCTCCAGCGCCTTCAGCTCCGTGAACCGCGAGACCGCCATCTCGATGGCCGGTACGACGTCGCTCTTGCTGAAGGGCTTCACGAGGTACGCCATCGCACCGGCGTCCCGCGCCCGCTCCACCAAATCGCGCTGCGAGAACGCGGTCAGCATGAGCACGGGGGCGATGGACTCCTCGGTGATCTTCTCCGCGGCGGAGATCCCGTCCAGCACGGGCATCTTCACGTCGAGGATCACGAGGTCGGGCCGGTGCTCACGGGCGAGCTCGATCGCCTGCTGCCCGTCACCGGCCTCGCCCACGACGGCGTAGCCCTCTTCCTCGAGCATTTCTTTGAGGTCGAGGCGGATGAGGGCTTCGTCCTCGGCGATGACGACACGGGTCGTCAGCGGCGGGACGTGCGACTTGTTGTCGTCGTCGGCGACGGGCTGGGGCGACTCGGGGGTGGTCACGGGGCTCCTCGTTCCACGGCAGGTACAGCTCCCCAAGAGCCTACCTAGCTGCGGTATGGTGGACGCGCAGTGGGTCGAGATCAACCTTCGATTCACCCAGCCCCGGTAGTCCAATTGGTCAGAGACAATGGATTCAAAACCCATCCAGTGTCGGTTCGAGTCCGACTCGGGGCACTTTTCCTTGGATCCGAAGGCCGCACGCGAATGATCGAAGTTCACGTGAAGGCATGAATGTGCAGTCGCTCCGGCGCCGGCCTCCCGAACTCGCGCGAGGCTGGTCCGTATGTACGACCTCCCGACGCGCGAGCGGGCTCTGGCACTCGTCGCCCAGGGCCACAGCCTGAACCACGTCAGCCGGCAAACCGGCATATCCCGGTCCGCGATCCGTGGATGGCAGACCCGGACCGAACCGTCGGTGCGCATGCTCGGACAGTCCACACCGTGTCCCCGATGCCGGCCTGTACCGGGACCGCCTCCCGACCCAGCCGCGTACAGCTACCTACTGGGGCTGTACCTCGGTGACGGCTGCGTCAGCCCGCACCGGGGCAGGGGTTACTACTTGCGCATCGCCTGCGCCGATTCCTGGCCCGGACTCATCGATCTGTGCCGCACCGCCGTCACAGCCGTCCGCCCCGGAGGCTCTGTCTGCGTTCTCCGGCGCAAGGGCTGCGTAGCGGTAACCAGCTACAGCCGTCATTGGCCCTGCCTCTTCCCCCAACACGGCCCTGGCACGAAGCACTCACGCACCATCGCGCTCGAGCCCTGGCAGCAGTCCGTCGTCGACACCCACCCCTGGGAGTTCGTCCGAGGACTGATCCACTCCGACGGCTGCCGGAACATGAACTGGACCACGCGCACGGTGCGAGGCGAGTCGAAGCGGTACGAATATCCGCGCTACTGGTTCACCAATGTCTCGGACGACATCCGGCGGCTGTACACCGACACCCTCGACCGCCTCGGCGTCGAGTGGAAGCCATGCACGCGCCACGGGAGGCCCTACAACATCTCCGTCGCCAAACGGGCTTCCGTCGCGCTGATGGACGCGCACGTAGGGCCCAAGTACTGACGCCCGCCCGGGCGGGCCCCCGGGGTGTGGGGGCCCTCGTGGCCGTGCCGCGTGGTGTGCGGGGTGCGGGTGCGGAGCGGGCCCGGGGTGGCCGGGCCGGGTGGGCGGATGTCAGCCGGCAATGGCCGGGTCGGCGGCGGTGTCGTCCTCGCCGATGTGGTGGACGCGGACGAGGTTGGTGGAGCCCGCGATGCCGGGCGGGGAGCCGGCCGTGATGATGACGACGTCGCCCTTCTGGCAGCGGCCGATGCGCAGGAGGTGTTCGTCGACCTGGGCGACCATGGCGTCGGTGGAGTCGACGTGGGGGCCGAGGAAGGTTTCGACGCCCCAGGTGAGGTTGAGCTGGGAGCGGGTGGCGGGGTCGGGCGTGAAGGCGAGCAGCGGGATGGGTGAGCGGTAGCGGGACAGGCGCTTGACGGTGTCGCCGGACTGGGTGAAGGCGACGAGGAACTTGGCGCCGAGGAAGTCGCCGATGTCGGCGGCGGCGCGGGCGACGGATCCGGCCTGGGTGCGGGGCTTGTTGCGTTCGGTGAGCGGCGGGAGTCCCTTGGCGAGGATGTCCTCCTCCGCGGCTTCGACGATGCGGCCCATGGTTTTGACGGTCTCGATGGGGTATTTGCCGACGCTGGTTTCGCCGGAGAGCATGACGGCGTCGGTGCCGTCGATGACGGCGTTGGCGACGTCGGAGGCTTCGGCGCGGGTGGGCCGGGAGTTCTCGATCATCGAGTCGAGCATTTGGGTGGCGACGATGACCGGTTTGGCGTTGCGCTTGGCGAGTTTGATGGCTCGCTTCTGAACAATCGGCACTTGTTCGAGTGGCATTTCGACGCCGAGGTCGCCGCGGGCGACCATGATGCCGTCGAAGGCGGCGACGATGTCGTCGATGTTGTCGACGGCCTGCGGCTTTTCGATCTTCGCGATGACGGGGAGGTGGCGGCCTTCTTCCTTCATGACGCGGTGGACGTCGTCGATGTCGCGTCCGCTGCGTACGAAGGAGAGGGCGATGATGTCGGCTCCGGTGCGCAGGGCCCAGCGGAGGTCGTCGATGTCCTTTTCGGAGAGGGCGGGGACGGAGACGGCGACGCCGGGGAGGTTGAGGCCCTTGTGGTCGGAGACCATGCCTCCTTCGATGACGAGGGTGCGGACGCGGGGTCCGTCGACGCCGGTGACTTCGAGGGTGACTTTGCCGTCGTCGACGAGGATGCGTTCGCCCGTGGTGACGTCGGAGGCGAGTCCTCGGTAGGTGGTGCCGCAAGTGTGGCGGTCGCCTTCGACGGGGTCGACGGTGATGGTGAACTCGTCGCCCCGTTCAAGGAGTACGGGGCCTTCGCGGAAGCGTCCGAGGCGGATCTTCGGGCCTTGAAGGTCGGCGAGTACGCCGACGCTGCGGCCGGTTTCGTCGGAGGCTTTGCGAACGCGCTGGTAGCGCTCTTCGTGTTCGGCGTAGGAGCCGTGGCTGAGGTTGAAGCGGGCGATGTCCATTCCGGCTTCGACCAGTGCCTTGATCTGGTCGTATGTGTCGGTGGCGGGGCCCAGGGTACAAACGATTTTTGCTCGGCGCATAGGTCGAGCCTAGGGCTTACCAGTCAGTAGACAATTGGCTGCGCATGACTGTCCAATAACCTTTGCATGAAAGGTTATTGACAAGTGTTGAATTGTGCGTGGGGTCGCTCTGATGAGCATTCAGAGTGCGGGCGGTGTCATGACGAAGCGTGCGTTCACGAGGGCGTGGAGGGTCTGGCGCTGGGGTTCGAGATCGAGGGCGGGGGCGTCCTCGGCCATTTCCGCGGTCATGCCCCTGCGTGCGAAGCCGCCGGCGTAGGCGACGGGCACGGGGTGGGCGTCCTCCGCTCCGGGGTCGGACAGTTCGACGAGTGCGGTGAGGTCGGCGCCGAGGGCGCGGGCGTATTCGCGGGCGCGCTTGACGGCTTCCCGTACGGCTTGCGCGCGTACTTCGCCGTAGGCGGGCGAGTCGGGCCGCATGGCCCACCAGGGACCGTCGACGCGGGTGAGTTCGAGGTCGGCGAGGCGGGTGGTGAGTTCACCCAGAGCGGTGAAGTCCGTCAGTACGGCGGTGATGTGGACGCGCCCGTGGTAGGCGCGGACACGTTCGGCGCGGCCGTGCCGGGTGAGTTCGGGGCTGATGGAGAAGGAGCCGGTCTCCACCTTCTCGACGGCTTCGCCGTAGCTCTTGACGAGGTCGAGGGCGAGGCCGTTGCGCCGGGTGAGGTCTTCGAGTGCGGTGCGGCGGTCCGTACCGCGTGCGCTGACCGTGATGCCGATCCGGGCGGTCTCGGGGTCGAATTCGAGGTGGGCCTCGCCCTGGACGGCGAGCCGGGGGGCGGCCGGGGTGCCGTACGGGGCGGGGGCCGCGTCCTGGGTGGGGCGGCGGGCTTCGGGGTGCGTCGGTTCGTGGGTCACGCTCTCCACTGTCGCACCCGGGTGTGACAGCGGGCGGTCACCAGATCGAAACCCGCAAGGGGTGTTGCGGGTGTGGCTCGTTGAGCCAGAATCTACGCGCGTCACGTTGTGCGACAGAAGTGACGGAAGCCCGGAAGCCCGGACGCCCGGACGCCCGGACGCCCGGACGCCCGGAAGCATGGAACGAGGAGACAACAGAATGCCGCTGAACCGTAGGACCTTCCTGGGCCGCTCGGCCGCCGCGGGCGCCGGTGTGGCCGTGGCCGGCGGGGCCGTGGCGACGCCCGCCGCGGCGCACGGCCACGGACGTCCGCCGAAGCGCTACTCCTTCACCGTCATGGGCACGACGGACCTGCACGGCAACGTCTTCAACTGGGACTACTTCACGGACAAGGAGTTCGACGACAAGGCGCACAACGACGTGGGCCTGGCGAAGATCTCCACCCTGGTGAACCAGGTCCGCGCGGAGAAGGGCCGCCGCAACACCCTGCTCATCGACGCGGGCGACACCATCCAGGGCACGCAGCTCTCGTACTACTACGCCAAGGTCGACCCGATCACCGCGAAGCACGGCCCGGTGCACCCGATGGCGCAGTCGATGAACGCGATCGGGTACGACGCGGCCGCTCTCGGGAACCACGAGTTCAACTACGGGATACCGGTGCTGCGGAAGTTCGAGGAGCAGTGCGACTTCCCGCTCCTGGGCGCGAACGCGCTGGACGCGAAGACGCTGCGCCCGGCGTTCCCCCCGTACTTCATGAAGAGGCTCCGTACGCCGCACGGCCGTGACGTGCGGGTGGCGGTGCTCGGTCTGACGAACCCGGGCATCGCGATCTGGGACAAGCAGAACGTGCAGGGGAAGATGACGTTCCCGGGTCTGGAGGAGCAGGCGGCGAAGTGGGTGCCGAAGCTGCGTTCCATGGGTGCGGACGTCGTCATCGTCTCGGCGCACTCCGGGTCGAGCGGCACGTCGTCGTACGGTGACCAGCTTCCGTACGTGGAGAACGCTGCGGGTCTGGTCGCCGAGCAGGTCCCGGGCATCGACGCGATCCTGGTGGGGCACGCGCACACGGAGATCGCGGAGTACTTCGTGGAGAACAAGGAGACGGGACAGAAGGTCGTCCTGTCGGAGCCCCTCAAGTGGGGTCAGCGGCTGACGCTCTTCGATTTCGACCTGGTGTGGTCGAAGGGCCGCTGGACGGTCGAGAAGGTCGGCGCGAAGGTCCTCAACTCGAACACGGTCGCCGAGGACCCGGAGATCACGAAGCTGCTCGGCGACGAGCACGAGAAGGTCGTGGCGTACGTCAACCAGGTCATCGGCACGTCGAGGGCGGCGATGACGACGGCCGAGGCGGCGTGGAAGGACGAGCCGCTGATCGACCTGATCAACCATGTGCAGACGGAGACGGTACGGGCGGCGCTGGCCGGCGGCGCGTACGCGGGTCTGCCGGTGCTGTCGCAGGCGTCGTGCTTCTCGCGGACGGCGGCCGTTCCCGCCGGTGAGGTGACGATCCGGGACGCGGCGGGTCTGTACCCGTTCGAGAACACGCTGGAGGCGCGGCTGATCACGGGTGCGCAGCTGAAGGAGTACCTGGAGTACTCGGCGCGGTACTACGTGCGGACGGCGGCGGGGGCCGCGGTGGACACGTCGAAGCTGACGAACGCGGGGGGCGTCCCGGACTACAACTACGACGTGGTGTCGGGCGTGACGTACGAGGTCGACATCGCGCAGCCGGCCGGCTCGCGGATCGTGAACCTGGCGTTCGAGGGCGTCCCGGTGGATGCGGCGGCCAGGTTCGTGCTGGCGGTGAACAACTACCGGGCGAGCGGCGGCGGGGCGTTCCCGCACATCGCGGGCGCGCAGCAGTTGTGGGCGAATTCGGAGGAGATCCGGAACACGATCATCACGTGGGTCAAGGCGAAGGGCACCCTCGACCCGGCGGAGTTCGCGCGGGTGGGGTGGCGGCTGACGCGGGACGGTGTGCCGGTGTTCTAGGCGGTGGCGGTAGGGGATCTCCGGGGTCGCGGCCCTGCCGTTGAGCGGGCTGCCGGCCCGGGAGGTGCCGACCGCCTCCTCCTTCCTGGAGGCGGAGGAGCGGTCCCCGGGTTCCTCGGTCCCCCGGGCTGACGGCGGGCCCGGTTCCTGCCGGCGCTGGACCGCGTCGGGACGCGGGGCCGCGGACCCGGCGCCGGCTCGGGGGACGGTCTTCAGCGCCCTTGTACCAGCGGGGTGAGGGCCGGTTGCCGGGCGGGGGTGCGGGGTGCTTCGCGGCGTTCCAGGCCGAAGCTGGTGAAGGCCGTGCGGCCGGGGAGCGGGTAGGGCTCCTTGCCCGTGAGGGAGTTGAGGATGGTCGCGCTGCGCCAGGCGGCGAGGCCGAGGTCGGGTGCGCCGACGCCGTGGGTGTGCCGTTCGGCGTTCTGTACGTACACGGAGCCGGTCACGGCGGGGTCGAGGACGATGCGGAACTGGTCGTCGATGCGGGGCCGCTCGGCCGCGTCCCGGCGGATGTAGGCGTCGAGTCCGGCGAGGAGCCGGCCCAGGGGGCGTTCGCGGTAGCCGGTGGCGAGGACGACGGCGTCGGTGGTGAGCCGGGAGCGGGTGCCCTGCTGGAGGTGTTCCAGGTGCAGTTCGACCTTGGTGGTGCCGACGCGTCCCGCGGTGCGTACGGAGACTCCCGGGGTGAGGACCGCGTCGGGCCAGCCACCGTGCAGGGTGCGCTGGTACAGCTCGTCGTGGATGGCGGCGATGGTGTCGGCGTCGATGCCCTTGTGGAGCTGCCACTGGCGGGGGCCGAGGTCGTCGCGTACGGACTCGGGCAGGGCGTGGAAGTACCGGCTGTAGTCGGGGGTGAAGTGTTCCAGGCCGAGCTTGGAGTACTCCATGGGGGCGAACGCCTCGGTCCTGGCCAGCCAGGTGATCTTCTCGCGGCCGGCGGGGCGGGCGCGCAGCAGGTCGAGGAAGACCTCCGCGCCGGACTGTCCCGAGCCGATGACGGTGATGTGCTCGGCGGCGAGGAGCCGCTGGCGGTGTTCGAGGTACGCGGACGAGTGGATGACGGGGACGGCGGGTGCTTCGGCGAGTGGTTTGAGGGGCTCGGGGATGTGGGGCTGGGTGCCGACGCCGACGGCGACGTTGCGGGTGTAGGCCCGGCCGAGGGCTTCGGCCTCGCCGTCGGCGTCGAGCTGGGTGAAGTCGACTTCGAAGGCGTCGCGTTCGGCGTTCCAGCGGACGGCGTCGACCTGGTGGCCGAAGTGGAGTCCGGGGAGGTTCTTGCTGACCCAGCGGCAGTAGGCGTCGTATTCGGCGCGGTGGATGTGGAACCGCTCGGCGAAGTAGAAGGGGAAGAGCCGTTCGCGGGTGCGCAGGTAGTTGAGGAAGGACCAGGGGCTCGCGGGGTCGGCGAGGGTGACGAGGTCGGCGAGGAAGGGGACCTGGAGGGTGGCGCCCTCGATGAGGAGGCCGGGGTGCCAGTCGAAGGCGGGGCGCTGGTCGTAGAAGGCGGTGGTGAGGCCGCCGTGCACGCCGTCGGCGAGTGCGGCGAGGGACAGGTTGAAGGGGCCGATGCCGATGCCGACCAGGTCGTGGGGCTGTTCGGGTTCGTGGGGCTGGGGGGCGGCGGTCATCGGTGGGAGCTGCCTTCCGGGAGTGACGTGGGTGCGGGGAGCGGGAGCAGGGAGAGGAGTGCTTCCAGGTCTCGGGGGGTGGTGTGGGGGTTGAGGACGGTGGCTTTGAGCCAGAGGCGTCCGTCGGCGCGGGCGCGGCCGAGTACGGCGCGGCCCTGTGCGAGGAGGGTGCGGCGGACGGCCGCGACGTCGTCGTCCGTGGCGCCGGTGGGGCGGAAGAGGACGGTGCTGATGGTGGGCCGGTCGTGGAGTTCGAGGCCCGGGGTGTCCTCGACGAGGTCGGCGAGGTGCTGGGCGGCGGCGCAGGTGCGGTCGACGAGGTCGGCGAGTCCCCTCCGGCCGAGGGCGCGGAGTGTGACGGCGGTCTTGAGGATGTCGGGGCGCCGGGTCGTGCGCAGGGAGCGGCCGAGGAGGTCGGGGAGGCCGGCTTCGGTGTCGTCGTCGGCGTTGAGGTAGTCGGCCTGGTGGCCGAGGGGGGCGAGGCGGGCGGTGTCGGGGACGGCGAGGAGTCCTGCGGCGACGGGCTGCCAGCCGAGTTTGTGCAGGTCGAGGGTGACGCTGTGGGCGCGGTCGAGGCCGTGGAGGAGGGCTCGGCGAGCGTCGCTGAAGAGCAGGGGGCCGCCGTACGACGCGTCGATGTGCAGTTCGGCGTGGTGGCGTGCGCAGAGGTCGGCGACGGCGGGGAGGGGGTCGACGCGGCCGGTGTCGGTGGTGCCGGCGGTGGCGGCGACGAGGAGCGGGCGGGGCAGGCGTGCGAGGGCCGCGTCGAGGGCCGCGAGGTCGAGGACGCCTTCGGGGGCGGGGATGACGACCGGTTCGGGGAGGCCGAGGAGCCAGGCGGCGCGGGGCAGGGAGTGGTGGGCGTTGGCGCCGTGGACGAGTCGTACGGGGCCGTGGCGCTCGCGGGCGAGGAGGAGGGCGAGCTGGTTGGACTCCGTGCCGCCGGTGGTGACGAGGGCGTCGGGGGCGGGCGCGTGGGGGTAGACCTCGGCGGCGAGGGTGCGGGTGACCTGTGCTTCCAGGGCGGAGGCGGCGGGGGCCTGGTCCCAGGAGTCCATGGAGGGGTTGAGCGCGGACGCGGCGAGGTCGGCGGCGACGGCGACGGCGAGCGGCGGGGTGTGGAGGTGCGCGGCGCACAGCGGGTCGGCGGGGTCGGCCGCGCCCTGGGCGAGTGCCCGTACGAGCGTACGGAGGGCTTCCTCGGCCCCGGTGCCGGTGTCGGGCAGTACGGGCAGGGTGGTGTCCCGCAGGCGTGCGGTGACGGCGTCGGGTCCGCCGGCCGGCAGGGGGCCGCCGCGGGTGAGGGCTCCGTCGCGGAGGGCGTCGAGGACGGCGGAGAGCAGGGGCCGCAGGGCATCGGGTCCGCCCGCGCCGCCGGCGAGGGGCGGGAGGGGGGTGCCGGGGGGCGGCGTACTCATGCTGGGTCCTTCGGTGTGCTTCGGCTGGCACACCAGCGTGTACAGGCATGACCCGGTGCGTCCGGACTGCTCAACGATCGCAACCCGAAAGTGGTATTGCCGGGCGGGTGGGCAGAGTTGGTTTCGGTGGGGGTGATATGGGGGTGCCGCGCAGTGGGTGGCCGCGTGGCCGGGGTGGTGGCCTGGCGCGGGCAGGGGGTGGCCGCGTGGCGGAGGCGGTGGCCTGGCGTGGGCAGTGGGTGGCCGCGTGGCCGAGGCAGTGGCCTGACGCGGGCAGTGGGTGGCCGCGTGGCCGAGGCGGTGGCCTGACGCGGGCGGTGGGTGGCCGCCCGTGCCGGAGCGCGGTGGGTGGCCGCCCGTGCCGGGGCGGGTGGTCGGCCGAACGGTGGCCGTGGGCGCGGGGCCGGAAAGGGGCAGCCGCCGGGCCGGGATCGGGCGAGTGGCGGTGGGCGCGCGGCGGGGCGGGCCGCCGCTGGGCGGAGCGAGACGCCGGACGCTGTCACGGCGGCTCCGGGGCCGCGCCGGGCGCGGGCGGTGGCGACGGCGTGGTCGTCGCCCGGCCCGGCGACGCAGCCGCCGACCGGGGCTACCGGCCGGGGCTGCTGACCGGTGCGGGCGGGTGGTGCGGGCAGCCGGCCTCACCACGGCCGCTGCCCGTGGTGAGGGCGGCGGCCGTGGCGCGGGGCCGGGTCAGGCGTCGCGGACCGTGATGGCTCGGCGGAGGTCGTCGAGCTGGTCGGTCAGTTTGCGGTGCAGGGACGGGATCGTCCGCGTGTCGCGCAGGAACTCCTCGCCGAGGTGCAGCGACTCCTTGTCGACGGCGAACTGGGGGAAGGCGTAGCGTCCCGCGGCTTCGGCGATGGCGGGGCCGCGGCGGTCCGCGACGGCCTTCGCGTCGCGGTAGTAGCGCGGGACGTAGTCGCGTACGAGCGCGTCCTGTTCGGGCTGCCAGAAGCCCTGGGCGGTCGCGGAGAACAGGTAGTTGGAGAGGGTGTCGTTCTCGAACATGCCGGCCCAGGCGGCGGCCTTGGCCTCGGGCGTGGGGAGGGCGGCCCGGCAGCGCGCGGCTCCCTCCTGGCCGGTGGCGCTGGGGTCGCGGGCGAGTTCGGCGGCGATGGCGGCCTCGTCGGTGGCGCCGAGTACGGCGAGGCGGCGCAGGATGCGCCAGCGCAGTTCGGGGTCGAGTTCGGGGCCGCCGGGGACGCCGCCGGTGTGGAACCAGTCCTGGATGCCGTCGGGCTGGGTGGCGGCGTCGATGAAGTGGCGTACGGCGGTGAGGCGCAGGCCGGCGCCGTCGCCGTCCTCGGTACGGCGGATGAGGTCGCGGCAGATGCCGGTGAGGGTGGCGAGGGCGGCGGGGCGTTCGGCCGCCGGGAGGTAGCGGTCGGCGATCTGCCCGTGGGCGAAGGCGAGCACGCCCTGGACGACGGCGAGGTCGCTCTCGTACGGGAGGTGGGCGCCGGCGGTCTCCAGGTACATGACGGGTGCGAGTTCGCCGTCGCGGACCATGTCGCGCAGGGTGTTCCACAGGACGGCGCGGGTGAGGGCGTCGGGGACGGCGGACAGGTTGCGCAGCGCGACTTCGAGGGACGCCTCGTCGAGGCGGATCTTGGCGTAGGTCTGGTCGCCGTCGTTGAGGACGAGGAGCGCGGGGCGGCGGCCGGGGCGTACCGCTGCGGAATCGCCCTGCGGTACGTCGACTTCGAACCGTTCGCGCAGGACGAGGCTCCGGCCGTCGAGGGGGTCGCGGTCGTACGCGCCGACGGGGAGGCGGTGCGGGCGGCTGCCCTTCTGGTCGACGGTGAGGTGCCACATGCCTTCCGCCTCGCCGGGCGCGGCGGCGAGCGTGTCGACTCCGGTCGTGCGCAGCCACTGCTCGGCCCAGGCGTGGACGTCGCGGTCGGTGGCGGAGGCGAGGTTGTCGATGAAGTCGGCGAGGGTGGCGTTGGCGAACTTGTGGCGGGCGAAGTGCGTGTTGATGCCGGCCAGGAAATCCTTCTCGCCGAGCCAGGCGACGAGCTGGCGCAGGGCGGACGCGCCCTTGGCGTAGGAGATGCCGTCGAAGTTGAGCAGGGCGGAGGCGGTGTCGGGGACGGCGTCGGGGTCGGGGGCGACGGGGTGGGTGCTGGGGCGCTGGTCGGCGTCGTAGCCCCAGCCCTTGCGGGCGACGGCGAAGTCGGTCCAGGTGTCGGTGAAGCGGGTGGCTTCGGTGAGGGTCTGGTAGCCCATGTACTCGGCGAAGGACTCGTTGAGCCAGATGTCGTCCCACCACTGAAGGGTGACGAGGTCGCCGAACCACATGTGCGCCATTTCGTGGGCGATGACCATGGCGCGGGTCTGGCGTTCGGTGTCGGTGACGGCGGAGCGGTAGACGAACTCGTCGCGGAAGGTGACGAGGCCGGGGTTCTCCATCGCGCCGGCGTTGAACTCGGGGACGAACGCCTGGTCGTACGAGTCGAAGGGGTAGGGCTCCTCGAACTTCTCGTGGTACCGGTCGAAGCAGGCGCGGGTGACGTCGAGGATCTCCTCGGCGTCGGCGTTCAGGTACGGCGCCAGGGAGCGCCGGCAGTGGATGCCGAAGGGCAGGCCGGCGTGTTCGGTGCGTACGGAGTGCCAGGGGCCAGCGGCGACGGCGACGAGGTAGGTGGAGATGCGGGGGGTGGGGGCGATGGTCCAGCGGCCGGCGCCCCGGTGCTCCGCGACGCCGTTGCCGAGGACGGTCCAGCCTTCGGGGGCGGTGACGGTGAGATCGAAGACGGCCTTGAGGTCGGGCTGGTCGAAGGCCGCGAAGACGCGCTGGTCGTCTTCGAGGAAGAGCTGGGTGTAGACGTACGTCTCACCGTCCGTGGGGTCGGTGAAGCGGTGCATGCCTTCGCCGGTGCGGGAGTAGCGCATGTCGGCCTCGACGCGCAGCTCGTGCTCGCCGGCGGTGAGGCCGGTGAGGGGCAGGCGGTTGCCGTCGAGCGTTTCGGGGTCGAGGGGCTGTCCGTCGAGGGTGACGGCGCGCAGGGCGGCGGGCTTGAGCTCGACGAAGGTGTCCCCGGCCGTGCGGGTGGTGAAGTGGATGACGGTGCGGGAGTCGAAGGTCTCTTCGCCACGGGTGAGATCGAGTTCGATCGTGTAACGGTGGACTTCGAGGAGCTGGGCTCGGGTCTGCGCTTCGTCGCGCGTCAGTACGGACATGGGGACATGCTGCCCGATGGTGTGCGGGCGGCACAGCGGATGTCCGTACGTCGGGGTCCGCGGGTGGTGGGGTGCCGGCGGGGGTGGCGGTGGCCGGCCTGGGGCGGCGGGGGCTGTCCTTGACGGCCGGGGGGCCTGGACCGCCGGGAGCTGTCCCGGGCGGCCTGGGCTGTCGTGGGGTGCCGAGAGCTGTCCTCGACGGCCGGGGCCGGCCTGGACCGCCGGAACCTGTGCCGGGCGGCCGGGGGACGGGCTGGACCGCTCTAGGACTTCGCGATCGTCTCGTGGTGGCGGATGACCTCGGCGATGATGAAGTTGAGCAGCTTCTCGGCGAAGGCCGGATCCAGTTTGGCGCTCTCCGCGAGTTCGCGCAGGCGGACGATCTGGCGGGCCTCGCGGGCCGGGTCGGCGGGCGGCAGCTGGTGCTGTGCCTTGAGGTGGCCGACCTGCTGGGTGCACTTGAAGCGCTCGGCGAGCATGTGGACGACGGCGGCGTCGATGTTGTCGATGCTGTCGCGCAGCCGGCTCAGTTCGGCGATGACGGACTCGTCGATCTCGCCGGATTCGCTGGAGGTCATGGTCAGCGAGCTTACGTCGCTCCGGTGGCGATGGTCGGCGGGTGTTCGGGATCTGGGATCCGGTGGCTCCAGCCGCCGTGGACGGTCCGGCCCTGCTGGGCGCGGAAGCGGACGGGGGCCAGGCCGACGCGGCGGGTGAAGAGTCGGGAGAAGTAGGCCGGGTCGTCGTACCCGACGCGGCGGGCAACGGCGGCGACGGGGAGGTCGGTGGCGGCGAGGAGTTCCTTGGCGCGGCCGAGACGGATGCCGAGGAGGTAGTCCTTGGGGCTGCATCCGGCGCTCCGGCGGACGGCGGCGCGCAGCGCGGCGGGGGTCATGCCGTGGCGGCCGGCGTGTTCGGCGACGGTCAGGGGCTGGAACGCGTCGCGGGCGAGGGCCTGGAGCACGGGGTCTCCGTCGACTCCTACGTCGGCGCGGGCGCGGCGCAGGGCGACGAGGAGTTCGTGGACGGCGGCGCCGGTCTCGACTTCGAGGAGCGGGTTCCCCCGGCGCGCGGCGCGGGCGATCCGGCTGACGGCGGCGCGGGCGGCTGCGGCGTCGGTGAGGGGCACGACGGGGCGGTCGGGCTCGATGTAGCCCAGTTCCGTGTACGTGGCGGTGGCGGGGCCTGTGAAGTCGACGAAGCTCTCGTCCCAGCCGGTGGCCCGGTCGGGTCCGTAGTGGTGCGGTATACCTGGTATGAGCCAGATGACCGCGGGGGCGGTGACGGCTACACGCCGCCCTTCGGGGCCGCGGTACCAGCCGCGGCCCGCACTGACGATCACGGCGACGTGGTGGTCCAGGGTACGGGGGCCGACCGTGGGGAGCGCTCCGTGCTGGAGGCCCACTCCGAGGCACACCAGGCCGAGCTTGTGGTGGGTGGGGCTGGGGGTGAAGTAGCGCATCCAGGTGTGATACATCCGCTTTTCCTCCCCGCCCGTTCAGGTGGCGTCGTGTGGTGTCGTGCCGGTCCGTCCGGGCCGGTCGTGTTTCGGGCCGGCTGTGTTGCGGGCCGGTCGTGTTGCGGGCCGGCTGCGTTCGGCCGGCCGTTCCGCCCGAGGTGCCGCTGTGGATCCGTCGGCGTCGCCAAGTCCGGCGGACGTGGTGTCCGGCGGGCCCTGTGCCGGAGGACGCGGTGTCCGGCCGGCGTTGTGTCCAACCAGCGCTGATCTTTGTCCATGGACCGCGCCGCCGCCAGAGGGTGAGGCTGAGAACCGTTGGTGAACGAGAGGCGGGGACCGTGGCTGACTTCACGGTGGGCGGGTCGGACTTCGAGCTGGACGGGCGGCCGGTACGGCTGCTGTCGGGGGCTCTGCACTACTTCCGGGTGCACGAGGGGCAGTGGGGGCACCGGCTCGCGATGCTGCGGGCCATGGGGCTGAACTGCGTGGAGACGTACGTTCCGTGGAACCTGCACGAGCCGGAGCCCGGGCGGCTGCGTGACGCGGGCGCGCTGGGCCGGTTCCTGGACGCCGTCCGGGAGGCGGGGCTGTGGGCGATCGTGCGCCCGGGGCCGTACATCTGCGCCGAGTGGGAGAACGGCGGACTTCCGCACTGGCTGACCGGGGCGCTCGGTACGCGCGTGCGGACGCGGGACGCCGAGTACCTGGGCCATGTGGAGCGGTGGTTCGGGCAGTTGCTGCCCCAGGTGGTGGCCCGGCAGATCGACCGGGACGGCCCGGTGATCATGGTGCAGGTCGAGAACGAGTACGGCAGTTACGGCTCCGACCAGGTCTACCTGCGGCATCTGACGGAGTTCCTGCGGCGCTGCGGGGTCACCGTGCCGCTGTTCACCTCGGACGGCCCCGAGGACCACATGCTGACCGGCGGTTCGGTGCCGGGGGTCCTGGCGACGGCGAACTTCGGTTCGGGCGCGCGCGAGGGCTTCGAGGTGCTGCGGCGGCACCAGCCGTCGGGTCCGCTGATGTGCATGGAGTTCTGGTGCGGCTGGTTCGGTCACTGGGGTGCGGAGCAGGTCGTACGGGATCCCGCGGACGCGGCGGCGGCGCTGCGCGAGATTCTGGAGTGCGGGGCGTCGGTGAACATCTACATGGCGCACGGGGGCACCAACTTCGCGGGGTGGTCGGGGGCGAACCGCGCGGGGCCGTTGCACGA
Organism: Streptomyces sp. NPDC054887; assembly: GCF_053610585.1. Lineage (NCBI taxonomy): Bacteria > Bacillati > Actinomycetota > Actinomycetes > Kitasatosporales > Streptomycetaceae > Streptomyces > Streptomyces sp. NPDC054887. The sequence goes on from NZ_JBSGYQ010000078.1 coordinate 15,090, forward strand.
CGGGGAGCTCCAGTCGACGGTGACGTCGTACGACTACGACGCGCCGGTCGACGAGTACGGCCGGCCGACGGAGAAGTTCTGGCTGTTCCGGGAGGTGCTGGCGAAGTACCGGGACGGCGGGGAGCCCCTGCCCGACGTGCCGCCGGTGCCCGCCGCGCTGGGTGAGCCGGTGCGGGCGGAGATGGCGGGGTGGGCGCCGCTGGGTGACGTACTGGAGGTGCTCGGCGGACCGGAGACGGAGCGGGCGGTGCCGCCGACGTTCGAGGAGCTGGGCGTGGACCGGGGGCTGGTGCGTTACCGGGTGGACGTGCCGGGGCCGCGCAGCCCGTATCCCCTTGGCGTGCGGGGGCTGCGGGACCGTGCCGTGGTGTACGTCGACGGGGTGCCGGCCGGGGTGCTGGACGGCGGCGCGGGCGACTACGCGGCCCTTGAGGAGCCGGTGGCGGGGCCCGCCGTCGTGGAGCTGTGGGTGGAGTCGCTGGGGCGGGTCAACTACGGGCCCCGGGTGGGGGAGCCGAAGGGCATCACGGGAGGCGTCCTGCACGAGCGGCAGTACGTGCACGGGGTGCGGGCGCGGGGGCTGTCCCTGGACGCGTTCGACGACGCGGAGGCGGTGGGGAAGGTCGCTTGCCGTTCCCCGGAAGCGGGCGCGTCCGGGCTGTTCCGGGGAACGTTCGCGGTGCGGGGCGCGGGCGACGCCTCGGTACGGCTGCCGGGCTGGGAGCGCGGCTTCGTGTGGGTGAACGGCTTCTGTCTCGGCCGGTACTGGGCGGCCGGCCCGCAGGAGTCCCTGTACGTTCCCGGGACCGTGCTGCGGGAGGGCGCGAACGAGGTGTGGGTGCTGGAACTGGAACGCGCCGGGGAGGGCTGCGTGGAGTTCGGCCGGCCGGGGTGAGTACGGTGCTGCGGTGGGTTGGGTTCGGGCGGCCGGAGTGAACGCGGTGCGCTGCGGTGGGAACCGGCTGATCGCAGGGGCGCGCCGGGAAGGACCGGTCCGCGGTAAGGACCGGCCCTCCTTGTGTGCTGCCCCTTACACCTCGCGCACCTCGAAGGCGTCGAGGACGAACTCGGCCTTTCCGCCGTCGCCCGTCTTGCGCAGACCGACCCAGGTCTCGCCCGTGGGGGGCGCGGTGAACTCGTAGCTCATCTCCGCCGGTCCGGTGGCGACGGGCAGCGCCCTGCGGTCCAGCTCCCGGGGCGCCGGTTCGTCGACGCCGGTGACCCACGCGTACTGCCCGGCCTTCTCGTTCTCGTAGCGGAAGGAGACCCGGTAGCGCCTGCCCGCCTCGAAACGGACGGTGTGCTGCACGGTCCGGTAGACCAGGCCGGTGTTCTCGCCGCGCGACTTGAGCGACTGGGTGCCGTCGACGACGTCGTCGACGGCCTTTCCGTTCCAGCCGCGCTGGGTGAACGGGGCGTGCCGCCGCGCGATGTGGGTGCGCGGGTCGGTGGAGCCGCCCGCGTCGCCCTTCACGAAGACGCCCCAGCCCTGCGGCACGTTCTCGAAGTCCTCGAAGACGACCGTGCCGGGCTTCGTGGTGCGCTGCGCGGGAACGATCCGTACGTTGTCGAAGCGCACCCGTGCGTCGCCCGGGCCGGCCCGCAGGGCGAGGTCCACCGCTCCCCCGCCGTCCGGCACGGTGAAGTACGTCAACATGCGCTGGAAGCGGGTGTCGTGCTTGCGGTCGGCGGCGACCAGGTTGACGGCCGTGGAGGAGTCGGTCCAGTTCTCCGCCACGGCGCCGTCGGCCGTCCGTACGGTGAGCGCCGCACGGCGCCGCTCCCCGGCCTTCTCACCGACTTCGACCTGTACCGAGGCGGCGTACGTCCCGGGGGCGAGGCGGGCGAGCCGCTGTCCGGCGGAGGTGGCGGCGCCCGCGCCGGCGACCAGCTCGTAGTCGCCGATCGGGCTCAGCTCGACGGAGAGCGGCCCGCTGACCGTCCACCCCGCCGCCGTGCCCGAGTTGAAGCCGGGGTCGCGCAGCGGCGTGCCCTGGCCCCAGTGCGGGTCGGCGGCGTCCGGGACGCGGGTGCGGTGGACGACGTACGGCTGCTTCGCCTCGGCGTCGAGGGTGATCCTGCCGGAGCGGACGGGCACCTCGCGGACGAACCGACGGCCCTGGTCGGTGAGCCGGTAGAGGGCCGCCTTCGACATGCCCGCCCAGCCGCGCGGGAGCTGCCAGCTGCTGCTGCCGCCCGCCGGGTTGTAGTGGTAGAGCCGGTGGGGGTCGGTCGCCTCGCGCGGCTCCCAGGGCAGCAGGTAGCGCCCACCGTCGTACACGGTCCTTCCGTCCGTGGTGATGCGGCGCGTCCCGTCCGCGTCGCTCACGGACGTGCCGGTGGGGCCGTAGAAGGTGATCTCGTGGTCGGTCCAGGTCCTGATGGGATACGCCTGGAGGTACTTGGCGGGCAGGCTGTCGGTCCAGATCTGCTGGTAGAAGGTGTTCCAGTCGGTCTTGTTGACCCAGCCCTCGAAGTTGCCGGTGCGCGGGATGCCGAGGAGGGTCGGCCACTTGTCGGCGAAGACGTCCTTCTGGTGGTTGCGGATGAAGCGGACGAGCTGGGAGTTGACGCCGCGCGAGGTGTCGCCTCCGTAGTCGGTCTCGGTGGCCCAGTGCGCCCACAGGGCCGAGCGTTCCAGGCCGTGTCCCCATTCGGTGGTGACCTGCCAGCCCTGTGCGCGCAGGGCGCGCTGCAACCGGTCCGAGGTCCAGCCCGATTCGCGGAACACGTCGATGTAGAGCATGTTCAGGGCCGGGTCGGTCTCGTCCCGGAGGTCCTGGAAGCGCTTGACGATGTCGCCGGACACCAGGTCGCGCCGCTGGTCGATGCGGTAGCTCTGGTCGAGCCAGTCCCACTGCTCGTTGTTCTTGTCGACAAGCTGCTCGGAGAAGGCGTTCGCGACCGGGTACGACTCCGTGGCGTTCACGTGCACGCCGAAATCGCTCTCCCACGCGCGTCCTTCGCGTACCAGGGTGTTGAGGTCACGGAGGCCGCCGGCGCGCTGGTTGTGGTTGCCCGCGTAGTCGGGGTGGGCGGAGTCGTGGCCCTCCGACTGGTAGCCCTTGAGGAGCGTGTACTGGCGCAGGCCGTCGGTCGCGAGACAGACGCGTTTGACGTTGTCGAGCGTCGTGAGGAACGGGTTGGTGGCCTGGCTGGCGAAGTTGAACGGGATGTGCGGGACGACGCGCAGGTGCTGCTCGTCGGCGCCCAGCGGGTTCACCATGATGTCGCGGAAGGCCGTGGCCGCGTCCTGCCAGGTCACGACGCCGTCCCCGTCGCGGTCCCGGGTGATGACGACGGTCGCGTACGGGAGCGGTTCGGTGTCGTTCACGGGAGCGGTCGCCGCGCGGTGCGTCCACTGTCCGCAGGAGAGCTGCGCCTTGACGTAACCCTCCTTCCTGACCGTCTGCCGCCACAGCCGCCCGTTCTCCCAGGTGGTGCCGGCCGCGCTGTCGGGTCTGTCGTACGAGGTGTTGGTCTCCAGGGCGCCGCCGAGGCGGTCGTGGGCGACGACGGCGTACGCACAGCCGGTCGGCGCGGCGTCCGGGACGGTGTCCGGGGCGGGCCTGACCAGCGTGTCGCCGCTCCTGGCCTTGTCGAGCTGGATGCGGGCGGCGAGCAGGGTGGCCCCGGGCTGGTCGCTGCGTACGGAGAGGAACGCGAGCGAGGGGATCTGGAGGGTGCTGACGCGCAGGACCGCGGTGTCGGCGATCTTCGTGACGCGCCAGTGGACCCGGCGGCCGGTGACGCGGATCTCGACGTGGATCTCGGTGCCGCCGTCGAAGGCGAGGGTGTACGCCGCCGTGTCGCGGCCGGCGCGGGTGGTCACGTGCGGGGTGCGGGCGGTCCCGTCGATCAGCACGGAGGTGACCGGGTCCTCCTGGCCGTGCAGCGTGGCGCCCGTCGCGCGGTCGGTGTACGACACGATCCGGGGGAAGAGGGGGTCGACGCGGATCTCCAGTTCGCCGGAGCGCAGTACCGTCTCGCGGCCGGCCGCCAGAGCGGCGGAGGAGGGGCCCGCGAGGGTCGGAGCGACGCCTGTCAGGGCGGTGGCGGCGGTGGCGGCCACCACGGTCCTGCGGCGCGGTCCGGGGTCTTGTGGGTGCACGCTCGCTCTCCTGTCGCTCGTCGGCATGGTGTGCAGGCCAACATGCGCCGGGAGGGACGAGTGCGCCCATGGACAAAGGAGGGGCGGGTGTTGGACTAACGCGTCCCGCACCCGCCCCTCGGAGTTCGTTCAGTGCTGCCGCGCGGTCCGGGTCAGAGGCCGGCCGCGGCCGACCTGATGGCGGCGGCGAAGGTGGACACCTCGGTGTACACACCGGGGTAGTCGGGGCGCGCACAGCCGTTGCCCCAGCTGACTATCCCGACCTGGATCCAGGCGTTCGTGTTGTCCCGGCGGAACATCGGGCCGCCCGAGTCGCCCTGGCAGGTGTCGACACCGCCCTGGGTGAAGCCGGCGCAGATCTCCTCGCTCGCCACGAGTTCTGGGTACGAGCTCTTGCAGGAGGCGTCGGAGACGAACGGCACCTGGGCCTTGCGGAGGTAGCGCTGCTGGCCGCCGCCCTCGGTGGCCGCGCCCCAGCCCGCGACGGTGAAGGTGCCGCTGTTGTACGCCGTCGTGTCGGCGATCTTCAGCGTGGGCAGGTCGATCGGCCGGGCCAGCTTGATGAGGGCCCAGTCCTTGCCCGTGCCGTTGTAACCGGGTGCCTGGAGGACCTTGGTGGACCGTACCTTGATGGCGCTGGAGCTCTGGAGGTCGACGACACCGGCGGTGGCGGTGATGCTGGTGTTGTTGCCGGAGCCGTTCACGCAGTGGGCGGCGGTCAGGACGATGTCCTTGGCGTAGAGGGACCCGCCGCAGCCCATCGAAAGCCGGACCATGAACGGGAACTCGCCCTGGGCGGCGCGGGTTCCGCCGACGACGGGGGGCGTCGACGCGGAGGCCGCGGACGCGCCGGCGGGCTGGATGCTGACCGCGGCGAGGATCACTGCGCCTGCGGCGGCACATCTTTTGAAGGCACGCAGAAGGTTCTTCAACGAACTGCCTCTCGTGGGAAACCGTGGGGGGGTTGCCGTGCGGTGGTGCTGTGCTGTGCTGTGCGGTGCGGTGCGGTGGCGCGGCACGCTGCGGTGCTGTGCGTACGCCGTGCTGCACGCGCGGACGGAGTGCTCCCACACCACACGAAAGATGGCATGAGCCCGTCAAGGCGTTGCTGGATTATGGGAACCCGTACAGCCCGTCGACAAGGGAGTCATTCCGGCCACACCCCGCACACGCACCCCACGGCCCCACCGCCCCGCACCGGCCTGCCGCTCACCGCCCGGCTCTGCCGGGCTGCCGCCGTAGCGCCCTGCCGCCCTGCCGCGAATCCGCCTACAGTGGAGACCTGTTCACCGTCGTACCCGTGACGTGTGGGGGTGAGTACGGACGTGCCGAGCGGAGGCGAGGTCGTACACGGCTTTCCGCACCTGGCGACCGTGCGGTCCGCCCTCGCCGCGCTCCACCGACGGCTCTCGTACGACGGCGTGCACTCCTACGCCCCGAGCGTCTTCCCCGCCGACGTGGCCTTCTCCGACCAGGACGACCTGTACCTCGGCACCCAGCGCGTGGCCCGGGCACTGGTGCACCACCTCCACCTGCCCGACGCCCGCGTGATCGTCAGCTTCCGCGAGATGGAGCACGCCGCCGGCGTGGAGCTGACGGCGGGACCGGAGTACTTCGTCGAGCTCAACGCGCGCTTCAGGACGCACCGCGACGACATCGGGGCCGCTCTCGCGCACGAGATCACCCATGTGCTGCTGCACCGGCTCGGTCTCGCCTTCGAGGGCACCCGCGACAACGAGATCCTCACCGACACGGTGACGACGTATCTCGGTGCGGGCTGGCTGCTGCTCGACGCGTACCGGGAGGACGGTGTGTCCAGCCAGAAGCTCGGCTATCTCACCCCGGAGGAGTTCGGTTACGTCCTGGCGAAACGGGCGGCCGCCTTCGGCGAGGACCCCGCGCCCTGGTTCACCAGCCCGCAGGCGTACACGGCGTACGAGAAGGGCCTGGCGCGGGCCCGTCACGACGAACGGCAGCCGCCGCTGACCGCCGCGGGGTGGACGGGTCGCCGGCGGTACGCGAAGGAGCGCCGGTACGCACAGGAGAACGGCAGCCGTTCGGACCACGGTTCGTCGTCGTACGCGTTCGAGGGAGGCGGCCGCGACACACTGCGCGTGTCGTTCCCGTGTCCCACCTGTCAGCAGCGGATCCGCGTTCCCGTGAGCGGCCGGGTGCGGGCGCGGTGCGCGCTGTGCCGCACGATTCTCGAATGCGACACGTGAACACCCGCCCGTAGGGTCGAACCATGACGAACGATCCCGCGGTGGCCGCGCAGTCCCTGTTCGACGCGCTGTACGAAGACGGCGACGACGCCGTGGTCCGTCTGCTGCGCTCCGGTGTGCCGGCCGAGTCCACCGACGACGAGGGCGCGACGGCGCTCTACCGGGCGTCCCTCCAGAACCGTCCGGGGATGGTACGTCTGCTGCTCGCCGCGGGGGCCGACCCCGATCGCGCCTGCGGGCCGCACTCGGGCGACCTGCCGCTGTGCGCGGCGGCGGTCGGGGGTCACACGGAGGTGGTGGAGGCGCTGCTTTCGGCGGGAGCGACACCCGACCTCCGCGAGGAACTGGACTTCACGGCGATGGCCTGGGCCGTCCGGCAGGGCCACGCGGACACCGTCGAGGCCCTTCTGGAGTACGGCGCCGATCCGGACCTTCCCGCTCCCGGGACGGAGCCGCCGCTGGTGGTGGCAGCCCGTCGCGGGTCCACCGAGACGGTACGGGCTCTGCTGCGGCACGGCGCCTCCGCCGCGCGCGAGGCACTGGAGGAGGCCCGGCGCTGGCTGGAAGTGGATGTGGAGGAGGCGCTGCGGGCGGAGCTCCTGGCGACCTTCGCGGGTGGTTCCGCCGAGGTGGCGGAAGCGGGTCGGGCGGAGGCGCTAGCGGACGGGCCGGGTGGGGCGGACGCGCCCACAGACGGGCCGGGTGCGGTGGACGCGCTCCCGGCGATGCCGGATGGGGCGGAGCCGGAGACGGTCACCAGCCGCCTCGTGGAGAACGGCGCGGAGACCGTCGTCGTCGAGCTGCTGCGGAACGGCGGGTCCGTGGCCGGTGTCGAGCAGCAGACCGGACATGCCGCGATCGCCACGCTCCTGGAGGAGCGCCTGGGCATCCGTACGCCCTTCGCGGAACTGGCCGACCGGGCCCTGAGCGGCGGCGACCCCGGCCGCGACGAGTGGATGGAGTCCGTGGCCGCGCTGTGGCGGCGCGGCGACGAGGAGACGTTCCAGGCGGCGGCAGCCTGGTGCGCGAGCGGTGACCCCCTGCGGCAGGCGTTCGCGGCCGACGTGCTGGCGCAGCTCGGCTTCGAGCGGGGCGGCAAGCCGTTCGCGGCGCGCGCCCTGCCCCTGCTGCGGGAACTGGCGCGCGAGGCGGGGGACTCCGACCCCGAGCTGGCCCAGGCGGCCGTACTGGCGCTGGGGCACCACGGGGACCCGGCGGCACTGCCGGAGATCCTGCGACACGCGGGCCATCCCGACCCCGACGTGCGCCACCGGGTGGCGCTCTCGCTCATCGGGCTCGTCCCGGCCGGTCACCGGGAGGGCGAGGCGGCGCTGGTGATGCTCAGCCGCGACCGGGACGACGAGGTGCGGGACTGGGCGACGCTGGCCCTGGCCGGTTGCGACGCCGACACCCCGGAGATCCGCGAGGCGCTCGCGGAGCGGCTGGAGGACCACGACCCCGACACGGCGGCGGAGGCGGCCCGCGGCCTGGCGGTGCGCGGGGACGCCCGGGCGGTCGAGGCGCTGGGCCGTCTGTTGCGGGAGGAGGACCCGGAGGGCTACGCGTACGCGACGGCGGTCGAGGCACTGGAGCACGTGCAGGACGCACAGACAAGGCACCACCTGGAACACACACAGCCCCGCCGCCGATAAACGGTCCTGCCCGACAGCGCCGTGCCGGTCCCGGCCGCGGCACGGCGGACAGCGCCGTCGGCGCCCCGACAAGGCCGGAGAACGTGCGCGGTCACGTCACGCGTTTCGTCACCGCGAGTGGCATCGCTGTCGGGCCCCGGAATCGGCCGCTGTTCAACCCAAGGCCTCAAGTCTCCCGTAATCGTCGCGCCCGAGTTAGCTTTCTCCGCATATCCGGAATCCTTAGCAGGTACCGCCGAAGCACATTTCATAGCCGTGCGTGACGATAGCGCCGGCCCCGGAAGGCATAAGCGTGTGCGTTGGTTTCCGCCACTGTTCTATATCGCCCGGTGGGACCACCCAGGGGGCAGGCCGACGCATTGATACTGGATACGCGTGCAACTGCACCTAATGTCGACCAACTATCGACAGGCGATTCCCGGCCAGAAGATCTCCAGCAGGTCGAACACCGTTGACCGAGAGTGAATCAAGAGCATGTAATGACCACTGACGGATGACGGCATCGCAAATACGTACAGCGACGAAGAGTTCCTTCTGAAGCCCGTACGGGGATGCCGTCACAGTGCTCAAGCGAGAGGTTTTCATGCGTAAGATTGCACTCTCACTCGGCCTGGCGGCTGCTTGCGCCACCAGCTCGTAGAAAACTCTGCCGCCGAATACAGCGCTTCTCATACGACAAAAACTCCCGCTTTCATTCTTCTGCCTGCTCTGCTGTCCACGCTTCTCGGCACTTGGGGGATATTGAGGGCTGGGACCGTATGGCACGACGAGGCCGTGACTTTGAATCTGGCCTCGCGGAGCCTGCCGGACCTGTGGCAGACGCTGAGCAACATCGATGCCGTGCACGGGCTGTACTACCTGCTGATGCATGGGCTGTTCGGCGTCTTCGGCACCGACTTACTGGTACTGCGACTGCCATCCGTCCTCGCTACCGCCGGGGCGGCCGCAGGGGTGGCTGCGCTGGGAGCACGGCTGTCAGGGCAAAGGACCGGACTTCTGGCGGGCACGGCCTTCGCCGTCCTGCCGGACGTACAGAGGTACTCGCAGGAAGGGCGCTCCTACGCTCTGGTGTGCGCGCTCGTGGTCTGGGCCACATACGTGCTCGTCGTTGCGGCCCACCGGCACCGACGCGTGGGGCTGTCCGGCTTTCGCCCGGCGCCTGCGGGGATCTGGACCGCGTACGGCACCCTGATGCTGGCGGCTTGCGTACTGCACGAGTTCGCAGCACTGGCGTTGGTGGCACATGCCGTAGCTCTGCCGCCGGCCGCAAGGCGTCCGTGGTCCTGCACAGCACTCGTCGTGGTGACGTGCCTTGCGCCACTGGCGGTCCTGGGCATGAAGCAGTCAAGTCAGGTTGCGTGGATCGATGATGTGCAGGGTAGCGAGTACTGGAGTTTCGCGCTTTTAGTGGCAGCAGTGCTGGCAATGTCGGCATTCGCGTCGCCGGCACACACCGATGGTTCTCCGCGCCCACTCGTCACCCTGCGAGCGGTTGCCCTGCCGCTCGTCATCCTCCCGACCGCGCTTCTCATGCTGCTGTCGCGCTTCAAGCCTCTGTATCTGGAGCGCTATGTCCTCTATGGTCTCGTCGGCCTCGCACTGCTGCTTGGAGCCGTGCTGGACAACGCACTGCGGCAAGGCCGCATCGTGGGCCTGACAGCCGTGACCGCGGGCGTCGTCATGATCGCATTACTGGCACCGGAGTCCGTCCGGCTGCGGTCCTCGGAAAGCCGGTCGGACAATGTGACGGCTTTGGCGACGGCGCTGCGCGAGCATTCCAGACCTGGTGACGGAGTGCTCTACCTTTCGGTGAAACGCCGCGCGTGGACGCTCGCCCACCCCCCGGGTGACACGCAGTTGTCCGACCTCGCTCAGGCTCTTACTCCTGTGGCCTCGCACAGCCTCTACGGGACCGAACTCCCTGCTGGTCGGATACGCGAGCGGATGCTCGCCAGTCCACGGGTCCTTGTGGTCACGGAGCCTCCTGGCAGCCGGATCGCGAGCACCGGGACCGACATGATGAAGGAGAAGACGCTGGCGGCGCACTTCGACAGGTGCCGCACCGTGCAGCTCAACGGGGCGCAGATCATGATCTACGAACATCCGCACACCGCTGATTGCGGCAAGAAGGACGGCTGATGGGTCATCAGTCTCTGGTGTGCGACGCGCTTCGGGGGCTCACCCCGGCTCCGGGATCAGCCGCTCCGCGCTATCGCGCCCCGTACACCCGTCCCGGTGGCGCGGACTTCGTCAGGAGTCTCCTCGCCGTCTCGCCCGCTTCCGCCGGGGTCCAGCGGGCGCCCCGGTCCGCGGTCGGGCCCGGGCGCCAGCCGTCCATGACGGTGATGCGCCCCGCCTCCGCCTCGAACACCCGCCCCGTCACCCCCGCCGACGCCGTCGAGCCGAGCCACACCACCAGCGGCGAGACGTTCTCCGGGGCCATCGCGTCGAAGGCGCCGGCCGCGTCCGGCGGCGCCATCGTGTCGGCGAAGGTCTGTTCCGTCATGCGGGTGCGGGCCGCCGGGGCGATCGCGTTGACCTGGACGCCGTACCCGGCCAGTTCCTCCGCCGCGACCAGCGTCAGCCCGACGATCCCGGCCTTCGCGGCCGAGTAGCCGCCCTGTCCCACGCTTCCCAGCAGCCCCGCTCCCGAGCTCGTGTTGACCACGCGGGCCGCCGCCCGGCGGCCCGCCTTCGCCTCCGCCCGCCAGTACCGCGCGGCCTGCCGCAGGGGCAGGAAGTGCCCCTTCAGGTGGACGCGCACGACGGCGTCCCAGTCGTCCTCGTCCAGGTTGACCAGCATGCGGTCGCGCAGGAACCCGGCGTTGTTCACCAGGGTGTCGAGCCGCCCGAAAGCGTCGACCGCCGCGTCGACCAGCGACGCCGCCCCCTTCGCCGTCGCCACGTCCCCGCCGTGGGCGACCGCCTCTCCCCCGGCCGCCGCGATCTCCTCGACCACGCGCTGCGCGGGACCCGCCGACGTCCCCGCGCCGTCGGGCCCCACCCCGAGGTCGTTGACGACCACCTTCGCGCCATGGGCCGCGAAGGCCAGGGCGTGCGCCCGGCCGAGCCCCCGGCCCGCGCCCGTCACCACGACGACCCTGCCGTCGCACATTCCGCTGTCCGTCGTCATGTCGCTGCCTTCTGTTGGACGTTGCCGGCCGTCGCCGCGCCGAGGAAGGCGGGGCGTTCGCCGCCGCCGTGGACGAGGAGGGACGCGCCGCTGACGTACGCCGCGCGGCCCGACGCGAGGAAGACCGCCGCGTCGCCGATGTCACCCGGTTCGGCCAGGCGGCCCGCCGGGACGGTACGGGCGACGGCCGCGACACCGCCTTCGTCGCCGTAGTGCAGGTGCGCGAGTTCGGTGCGGACCATGCCGGGGACCAGCGTGTTCACCCGTACGTCCGGCGCCCACTCCACCGCCATGGACCGGGCCAGGTTCTCCAGACCCGCCTTGGCCGCCCCGTACGCGGCCGTGCCCGGCGACGGCCGCGTGCCGCTGACGCTGCCGATCATCACCACGGAGCCGCGGGACGCCCTCAGGTACTCGTACGCCGCGAGGGAGGCCGTCAGCGGGGTGGTCAGGTTCAGTTCGAGGACCCGGGCGTGGCGCGCCGCCTCCCCCTCGCCGAGCAGCCGGTGCGGTGTCCCGCCCGCGTTGTTGACCAGTACGTCCAGCCGACCGTACGTCGCCACGACGCCCGCGAAGAACTCCCCGACGGCCGCCCGGTCCCGCAGGTCCAGTGGCCGGAAGTCCGCCTGCCGACCGGCCGCGCCGACCGGGGCGTCCGGCGGTCTGCGCGCGCAGATCACCACCTTCGCCCCGGCCGCGAGGAACGCCCGCGCGATGCCGGCGCCGACGCCGCGCGTGCCGCCGGTGACGACGGCGACCCTCCCTTTCAGTTCCATTCGCTGCTACCTTCCCCACCTAACAAATGTTTGGTGGAAAGGTAGCTGATCCGCTCATGGGTGTCTCCACCGCAAGCCCCGAAGGCCCGGACGGGCCGGACAAGGGCGTCACCGTCGTCACCGTCGACTTCCCACCCGTCAACGCGCTGCCGGTACGCGGCTGGTACGCCCTCGCCGACGCCGTCCGCGCCGCAGGCCGGGACCCCGCAGTGCGCTGCGTCGTGCTCGCGGCCGAGGGGCGCGGCTTCAACGCCGGCGTCGACCTCAAGGAGTTGCAGCGCGACCCCGGGCACACCTCGCTCATCGGCGTGAACCGCGGCTGCGCCGAGGCGTTCGCCTCCGTGTACGAGTGCGAGGTGCCCGTCGTCGCGGCCGTCGGCGGGCACTGCCTCGGCGGCGGCGTCGGCCTCGTGGGCAACGCCGACGCGATCGTCGCGGCCGACGACGCCACGTTCGGCCTGCCCGAGCTGGACCGGGGCGCGCTCGGCGCCGCGACTCACCTCGCCCGCCTCGTGCCGCAGCATCTGATGCGCGCGCTGTACTACACCTCCCGCACGGTCACCGCCGCCGAACTGCACGGCCACGGTGCGGTGTGGAAGGTCGTACCGCGGGCCCGGCTGCTCGGTGAGGCGCTCGGCCTGGCGCGTGAGATCGCCCGCAAGGACGGCAGCCTGCTGAGGCTCGCCAAGGCGGCGATCAACGGCATCGACCCCGTCGACGTACGCCGCAGCTACCGCTTCGAGCAGGGCTTCACCTTCGAGGCCGGCCTCAGCGGTGTCGCGGACCGCGTCCGGGGCGGCTTCGGCGGCGCGGCAGGCGGAGGGGACGACGTACCGGGCCAGGAGGGCGGACGGCCGTGACCGACAAGACGATGACGCCCGACGAGGCCGTCGCCGGACTGCGCAGCGGCACGACCGTGGGCATCGGCGGCTGGGGGTCGCGCCGCAAGCCCATGGCGCTCGTGCGAGCGCTGCTCCGTTCCGGGATCACCGATCTCACCGTCGTCTCGTACGGCGGCCCCGACGTCGGCCTCCTCGCCGCCGCGGGAAGGATCCGCAGGTTGGTCACCCCCTTCGTCACCCTCGACTCGATTCCCCTGGAGCCGCACTTCCGCACGGCCCGCCAGAACGGCGCCCTCGAACTCACCGAGATCGACGAGGCGATGTTCATGTGGGGACTGCGCGCGGCCGCCCACCGGCTTCCCTTCCTGCCCGTCCGCGCGGGCATCGGCTCCGACGTGATGCGGGTCAACCCGGAGCTGCGTACGGTCACTTCGCCGTACGACGACAGGGAGGAGCTCGTCGCCGTACCCGCCCTGCGCCTGGACGCCGCGCTGGTCCATCTGAACCGCGCGGACCGGCGGGGCAACGGCCAGTACCTCGGCCCCGACCCGTACTTCGACGACCTGTTCTGCGAGGCGGCCGACACGGCGTACGTCTCCTGCGAGCAGGTGGTCGAAACGGCGGAACTGACGAAGGAGGCGCCGGTGCAGAGCCTGCTCGTCCCACGGCACTACGTCACCGGCGTGATCGAGACGCCGAACGGCGCGCATTTCACCTCCTGCGCCCCCGACTACGGGCGCGACGAGGCGTTCCAGCGGCTGTACGCGACCACGCCGTGGCCGGAGTTCGCCGCGCGCTTCCTGTCCGGCGACGAGAGGGACTACCAGTGCGCCGTACGGACCTGGCACGAGGAGCGGAAGTGACGGCCGCCACGGGCCCCACCCGCGCCGAGTACTGCGTCGTGGCCTGTGCCGAGGCGTGGCGCGACGACGGAGAGGTGCTGGCGAGCCCCATGGGCACGATCCCCCGCATCGGCGCCCGCCTCGCCCGGCGCACCTTCTCCCCCGACCTGCTCCTGACCGACGGCGAGGCCCTGCTGGTCGGCCCCGACGGCACTCCGGAGGGCTGGCTTCCGTACCGCCGGCACCTCGCGATGGTCACCGGCGGCAGGCGTCACGTCATGATGGGCGCGAGCCAGCTCGACCGCTTCGGCAACCAGAACATCTCCTGCGTCGGCGACTGGCGCCGGCCCGCCCGCCAGCTCCTCGGCGTACGCGGCGCGCCCGTCAACACGGTGAACAACCCGACGAGTTACTGGGTCCCCAGGCACTCCCCCCGCGTCTTCGTCGAGAAGGTCGACATGGTCTCGGGCGTCGGCTACGACAACGCGGCCGCCGCGGGCCCTAGCGCCTCCCGCCACCACCGCATCCCGCGCGTCGTCACCGACCTGTGCGTCCTCGACTTCGAGACGCCCGACCACTCGATGCGCCTCGCCTCCCTGCACCCCGGCGTCACCGCCGCCCAGGTCCGGCGGGCCACCGGCTTCGCCCTGACCGTTCCGGCCGACGTGCCGTACACCCGCGAGCCCACCCGTGCGGAACTGCGCCTGATCCGCGAGGTCGTCGACCCGGACGGCCTGCGCGACAAGGAGGTCGGGCCCTGATGGAGACGGCGATTCCCCCTGCGGGACGAGGAGGGCCGGCCCAGATGGAGACCGCGCTCACCGCACTCACCGGCGTCAGGTACCCCCTCGTGCAGACCGGCATGGGCTGGGTCGCGGGACCCCGCCTCGTCACCGCGTCCGCCCGCGCGGGCGCACTCGGCATCCTCGCCTCGGCGACGATGACCACCGACCGGCTCCGCAGCGCCGTGCGCGAGGTCAAGTCGCGTACGGACGCCCCCTTCGGCGTCAACCTGCGCGCCGACGCGGGGGACGCGCGGGCCCGTGTACGGATCATCGTCGAGGAGGGCGTGAAGGTCGCCTCCTTCGCGCTCGCCCCCTCCAGGGACCTGATCGCGGAACTGAAGGACGCGGGTGTGGTCGTCATCCCGTCCGTCGGCGCCCGCCGGCACGCCGAGAAGGTGGCGGCCTGGGGCGCGGACGCCGTCATGGTGCAGGGCGGCGAGGGCGGCGGGCACACCGGAGAGGTGGCGACCACCGTCCTGCTCCCCCAGGTCGTCGACGCGGTGGACGTCCCCGTGATCGCGGCGGGCGGTTTCTACGACGGCCGCGGCCTGGTGGCCGCGCTGGCGTACGGCGCGGCCGGGATCGGCATGGGGACGCGCTTCCTGCTCACCTCCGACTCGACGGTCCCCGACCGGGTGAAAGCCCTGTACCTGGCGGCGGGCGTCAAGGACGTCACGGTCACGACGGCCGTCGACGGCCTGCCGCACCGCATGCTCCGCACGGACCTCGTCGGCTCCCTCGAACACGCGGGCCGCGCGCGGGCGCTGGCGCGCGCGGTGCGCCGGGCGGCGGGCTTCCGGCGGATCTCCGGGCTGGGGTGGCCCGCGATGATCCGCGACGGTCTGGCGATGCGGCACGGCAGGGACCTGACCTGGGGCCAGGTCCTGATGGCGGCGAACACCCCGATGCTGCTCAGGGCCTCCATGGTGGAGGGCCGCACCGATCTCGGCGTGATGGCGTCCGGGCAGGTGGCGGGCCTGATCGACGACCTGCCGTCCTGCGCGGAGCTGGTGGCACGTGTCATGGCCGAAGCGCACGAGACCCTCGAACGATTCCAGGCGCCCCGCACCACTGCACACCGCGCCCTGCCGACACCAGGGTGATCCGGTCCCTAACGGGGGAGTTGTCCGATGAGCCGTGCCCGAACCCGTCTCGGCCTGACGGCCGCGGCGGTCGTCTCCGTACTCGCACTCGGCGGCCCGCCGGTCCCGGCCTCCGCCGCGCCGGCAGCGGTCACCGCCGCCGAACACGGCGAAACGATCCGCCCGATACCGCTGGAGGGTGCGGTCAACGTCCGCGATCTGGGCGGACACCGCACGTACGACGGGAAGGCGGTCCGCTACGGGCAGGTCTACCGCGCCGACGCGCTCAGCAGGCTCACCGACGCCGACGTCGCCGTCCTCGGCCGGCTGGGCCTGGCGAAGGTCGTCGACTTCAGGGTCCCGGCGGAGGTCCGGTACGACGGCCCGGACCGGCTTCCGCCGGGCCTCGCGCCCACGTCGCGGCCGGTCACCGACAACGGTCTGTACGCACAACTGCTGACCGCCGTCGGGTCCGGGGACCCGGCCAGGCAGGAGGAGATGCTCGGGGGCGGCAGGGCAGAGGCGTTCATGCGGGACGTCTACCGCTCGTTCGTCACGAGCCCGGAGAACCGGGCGCGGTTCGCCGAGACGCTGCGCGACATCGCGGACAGCGACCGCCGCTCGCCCCTGCTGTACCACTGCACGTCGGGCAAGGACCGTACGGGCTGGACCAGTTACGTACTGCTGCGGGCCCTCGGCGTACCGTCGCGCACGGCGGAACGGGACTACCTGGCGTCGAACGCGTACCGCGCGGCGCACGACGCCAAGGTGCGCGAGGGGCTGAAGAAGTCCGGACTCATGCAGAATCCGGATCTGCTCACCCCGCTCCAGGAGGTCCGGTCGGACTACCTGGAGGCGGCCCTGGAGCAGGTCGCGGCGGAGTACGGCGGCCTGGACCGCTACCTCACCCGGGGCCTGGCCCTGGACCGCCGCACCCTGGTGCGGCTCCGGGCGACACTGCTGCGCCGCTAGGGGGCGCGACCGCACGGGGGCGCCGGCCGTGCCGGCTCCCCCGCTCGTGGCGCTTACGCGGCGGCGCTCCGGCCGCCGCCCGAGCCCCGGCCGCCGCGCCGGCGACCGCCCTGCGCGCGCTCACCGGACGCCGCGGCGCGACCGCCGGCCTGCGCC